>JAJFLO010000575.1 GCA_021772675.1 Verrucomicrobiota bacterium
GCGACTATCAAGGCCTCCGATTCTCGGTCTTGGTTAATATAAGAGGAAACTTTGAACCGTTTTTTGATCAAGATTAAGAGTAAGATTATGATTAAGATAATCGTGCAGTCAGCCTCAAAACCGGTTTAAGTTTCAAAGAAGTATGGTTCAATTATTTTAATCCCAATGTTTCTTCAAAATCATAAACGAGATTGAAGCATTGAATTGCCTGACCGGCAGCACCTTTAACTAAATTATCAATCGCTGAGCTTAGAATAATCCGATTGGTGCGTGGATTATAGTTGCACCCAATTTCAATGATGTTGGTATTAGTTACATTTTTTGTATCAGCTGGTTTTCCGTTTGACAAAGTACGAACAAACGGTTCGTTTGCATAATACTCTCTCAGCACTGATTCAATCTGTTTGATAGTTATATTATCCATAATCGAATTCAAATATATTACAGAATTTATCCCTCTATTTACCGGAATTAGATTTGGCGTGAACTCAATGGTTATATTCTCAGCCTTGGCAAATTCCCTCAGCTCTTGCTCTATTTCCGGAGTATGCCTGTGTCCGATGACATTGTATGACCGCACGCTTTCATTACACTCTGCAAAGAGTAGAGACGTATTTGCTTTTTTACCTGCACCGCTGACCCCGCTCATACTACAAACAATGATATTTTTAGTTGAAACCAATTTAGATTGTAAAAGTGGCAGCAAGGGTATTATAATACTTGTCGGGTAACATCCAGGACACGCAACTAATGATGCTGATTTAATCTGTGTTCTATTTTTTTCCGGCAAACCATATACTGCCTCAGATAATAAATTCGGCGCTGGATGATCAAACAAATAAAAGTCACTATATTTTTTTGTTGATTTCAGCCTAAAATCAGCACCCAAATCAAATATTTTTAGTCCCTTTTGGTGTAACGGGACAGCATACTCAGCGGACAATCCATGTGGAAGACAAATAAAAACAGCTTCTGCGTTATTCTCGATTTCATTTATATCTGGACAGATAAACGTTAAATCACTATCCGAAAATCGAGGATAAACGTCACCAATTGACTCTCCCGCATATTCTCTTGATGTAATACATGTGATATCAATTGATGAATGATTAAGAGATAGACCGATTAGGGTTTCACCGGTATATCCTGAAGCACCAATGATAGCAGTTTTTATTTTATTATTATTCATTTTAATCCCACCAGTGGGTTTAATTCCCCGACGCTTGCGTCGCAGAAAATCGATTTTTCAGGATTTTTCATACCTCGTGGGCTTGCCTTGAGGTTCTTGATTATTTAAAATTATGCCCTTTCTCAGGAACATCATAAATTCACAAATCATAATTTGAGGACATACGAGCTGTTTGTTTAGGAAAAGTATAAAAAAAAACCCGAATGCTTGTGAGCGATTCGGGTATCTGTAGTTCGAATAATTCCAGTAAAAAGTTTATCGTTTTGAGAACTGGAACCGTTTCCTTGCTCCTGGCTGACCCGGTTTTTTTCTTTCTTTCACCCTGGCATCGCGAGTAAGCATACTACTTTCCTTTAGTACGCTGCGACTGTTGGCATCACACTTAACAAGCGCTCGGGCAATTCCATGCCTTAATGCACCTGCCTGGCCCATTTTTCCACCACCCTTAACGTTCACCTTTATATCATATTTATCAAGGGTACTGGTCACTTGTAAGGGCTGAGTTACGTAACCTCGCATTGGCTCGATTGGGAAATAAACTTCAAACTCCTTTGAATTCACCGTTATTTTCCCAGATCCTGAGACCATTCGAACCTGAGCGGTTGACTCTTTCCGGCGACCCGTCGCCCAAATATAATCACTGTCTGTCATAATTAAAACCTTTATTATTCTTGTCTATTGTGTCAGAACTTGAGGTTGTTGCGCTTCATGAGGATGCTCATTACCAGCGTATATTTTCAATTTCCCAATTTGCTGGCGATTCAACCGGTTCTTTGGCATCATACCTTTAACCGCATCTCTGATTAATCGAGTTGGGTGCTTTTTTCGAATTTCACTTGCAGTTTGTTCTTTTAGCCCACTCATATATCCGGAATAATCCTGATAAATTTTGTTCTGCTCTTTTTTTCCGGTCAATTTCACTTTTTCGGCATTAATAACTACAACAAAATCACCGGTATCAACGTGGGCGGTGTACTGGGGCTTGTTTCGACCACGAAGAATGTTTGCGATTTTTACAGCCAATCGCCCAAGCACTTGCCCGTCAGCATCAATTAATACCCATTTTTTTTCTACTTCATCCGGTTTTGCCAAATAACTTTTCATAGTTTCCTCTATTTCTTTGAACTCAGATATCGGTATGCAGCAACAAGTAAATAGCCCATTTTATCTGATTTAAAAGCGTAAATATAAATACCGACGCTATAGTTTACAATCCTATTTATAACGAATTTTATATTTTTCCCGCTAATTCTATAATTCCTTGCCCTGAAGTGGGGGCGTAAATTGAACCGAAAGATTGAATATAACTTGAATAAAAAAGAATCAAACCCAATAACCATCATTAATTTTTTAAATAAAAATGATTATAAACCCATGCACATCCAGGAACTAGCGGATGCGATGGGTATATCTAAAAATAACGCAAAACGCTTTTCCAAAGATTTAGATAACCTTTTAAATGAAGGTATAGTCATAAAACTAAAGCACAAGGGATATATCCTAAACGATAATACCGATTTGTTAATTGGCAATGTTAGTTTTTTACGCTCAGGCGCTGCTTTTGTAAATGACCGTAAACGAAATAGAGAAGTATTTGTCGCAAAATTTGATACCTATACGGCTTTTCCTAATGATAAGGTTTTGGTTCGCATAAATAGAAATACAAAGAGCCGGGTTCAGAGCAAAACACCTGAAGGTAAAATTATCCGCGTTTTAGAACGAAAAACCCAGACGGTTGTTGGAACACTAAAAACATTGCGAAAAATTCATTACGTCGAACCACTTCGCTCCGGTATTGGTCACGATATATTAGTTGAAGACCGTAAAAAAATTAGAAATGGCAATCGGGTTCTGGTAAAAATTGTTGAGTGGGATGACGTCCGCATAAACCCAATTGGTGAAATTATTGAAGACATTGGACCGGCAGACAATCCGGCCCTGGATACGTTAACAATAATTAAAGATTATAATCTCCCTGATGAATTTCCTCCGAATGCGTTGGAAGAGGCTCGTTCATCTGAGGTCGCATTTTCTCCAAAAAGTAATCGATTAGACTTACGTAAAGATTTCATTTTTACAATCGATCCCGAAACAGCGAAGGATTTTGATGATGCAATTTCTATTGAAAAATTGACTCATGGCCAATTTCTACTTGGTGTACATATTGCAGATGTCAGTCATTTTGTTAAACCTGGTTCAGGGCTTGACAAAGAGGCATTGAAACGAAGTACCAGCATTTACTTTACAGATAAGGTCATTCCCATGCTGCCAGAACAATTGTCCAATGGAGTGTGCAGTCTACAGGAAAAAAAAGACCGGTTTACCTTTTCAGTTTTTATGGAATTGGACAGCAATGGAAATGTTCAAAATGTCAAATTTAATGAAGCCATTATTCGAAGTGAAATCCGACTAACTTATGAACAGGCTCAAGACATTATTTACCGAAACAAAGAAAAATCTACTGATAAGGAAAACTATTCAAAACGGCTGGTACACAAAATTAAAGATCTTCACAATATCACTCAAAAAATACGGAAAAATCGATTTCGTGACGGTAGTTTAAATATGGATATTCCTGAAGTTCGTTTCAATATAGGCGACGATGGACGAATTATAGATGTGAATCCTGTTGTTCATAACGAATCTCATCAATTAATCGAGGAATGCATGCTTCTTGCCAATGAACAGGTTTGTAAATTTTTATCATTGAAAAATGTTCCTCATTTATATCGCATTCATGAAGAACCTGACCCTGAAAAGCTGGCTGAGTTAGAGGAAAGTTTCTTGATCGCTGGAATAAATGTTGGCAATTTAACTTATAAAAACAATCTGTGTGATTTATTGGCAGCGATTGCTAAAATGCCTCAGGCACATGCGTGGAATATATCGGTTCTTCGATCAATGAAACGGGCACTATATTCGCCAAAACAGCTTGGTCACTATGGATTAGGTAAACTAGACTATACCCATTTCACTTCACCTATTCGCCGATATCCTGATTTAATCACACATCGAATTCTCAAGGCGGTTTTAAATAATAAGAAAAAAGTATATTCAAAAAACCATCTTGTCGAATTGGCGGATCACTGTTCAGAACGGGAACGCAACGCCAGTGAAGCTGAACGTGATTTAAACGATATGAAAATTATGAAGTTTTTCCAGGATCAACTAAAATCAGGTAACCTTATAGGATACAAGGCAATTATTGTAGATGTAAAGAATTTCGGGGTATTTTTAGATATTCCCACGGTAAATGCATTCGGAATGATTCATGTATCGATGCTGAAAGATGATTGTTATGATTTTAATCCGAAAAAAAAGCAATTAAAAGGCAGACGTTCTGGATTTGTATTGGAAATTGGAAGTTCATTAGATGTCATCGTGGCAAAAGTGGTGCCCGAAAAACGATTTCTTGATTTTGTGCCTGCTTGAGCCTTCGGCAGACGATCGTTACTGCTACAATAACCTTCCACTGGTGTCAGGTTTCTGTATTCAGGAATTAAATCAATTTAGGCATGTTTCGTATTGGTTTTCCTATCCACTCTGAGAATTTATTATTCTCTAGCCTGGATTATTCATAAACTTTCTATTACGAGTCATTATGTCACATATTATCAACGAGTTCTAAAGGTCTACGGGTTCGAAATAGTTTCCACCACCCACCACGGCGCGTTATAAACCACGGCGGATTTTTAACACTATTCTCTCCGAGCTGTAGGCTCTACGAGCTGGAAACCTGCATGCGAAAATATTCATAATTCATTGATTTCACGCAATCTAATAACTCTCATCACAAAAAATTATGCATAATCCAGGCAATAGGTTGTGCGATAAAGCAGTATGGAGCTTTTATACCTCAATTGCTCTCCTGACACCCGAAACGAAAACACTATGAACGGAGTCCGTATTCAAAATGTGAGTGGCAAATAGTAAATCGGCCATTCCTGGCTGAATCATATGTGCGCAGTCAGGAATGACCGCGTTACATTGACCTCAACCTCAAGTCTTCCCGGAACCACTCACATTTTGAATACAGACTCTATGAACGATTACTTTCTACTTGTTTATCTGTGGTGGAAAATTTTTGAAGATAGCCATTACTGCCCTGCGAATTGTATCCTCTCTAATCGTGGGACCATAGATGCGATCTGACCTCCACCCTCGCCACAGCAAGGTACCATTTTTTGCATCGATGATATCAATTGTCATTAATACTTCGTCAATATCATTAGAATAACACGAATCAACCCCAAAACCTCCACGTAGAGATATACCTCCCCGAAAAAAACTTCCGCCGTGAGAATGATCATGATACGTACATGATATACTCTGCTTTTCGTTTGTATCCGCATGATAAGCAACAAAAAAATCGGGATTATTTTCAGTAAATAAAAAACTTTTGTTTTCAAGTTCAACACTTATAGACTGTCTAAATCGCTTTTCGATAATAGTATTTTTGACGCTATCCTTTAGTGTATTGTCTGTCGATCCTGTGAACCAATTAAATGTATTAAATAGTGTAAAATCAATATCTTTGTCATAGTCATAATAATGGTGTGAAGTCCTACAACCAGTAAATGATACAATGATCATAATGATAAAAGAAATTTTGAGAATTTTCATAGCTGCTCCATTTTTTTTATATATATACTGACAGCCATCAGGTTTTCGACAGGTTTTTGTAAAATTGTTGCCTGAAATGAATAACGAATGTCGAAAAACCTACTGCTTGCAGTATATATTGACCTGGGTAGTATTAATTACATTATGGAATATCCTAATATAGCATGTCATCAAAATAAATGCTCAATAATGTGTCAGACCTCAGGTACCACTGATGTTTCCATTGAATTTAAAATCTAGCTAAAATGGAATAATATCCGACCAAAGAGATTAACCTGAATAATTATCTCTATCAACAGATAGATTTACCAAGTTGAAAAATTGGCAATTTGCGCCAATCTATTGACTGCTATGCCGAATACACTTAACCCATATTTATTATAGGGTTTATGTTATACCGACAGCCGTCAGGTTTTCGACAGGTTTCTGTAAAATTGTTGCCTGAAATGAATAACGAATGTCGAAAAACCTACTGTTTGCAGTAGAATATAAATTATTCACATAAACCATCGATATTAGAAACGAAAGAGGAAAATTATGACATCAACACAAAATGATGGATTTTTATGGCTGGCCTATGCAGTTTTAACTTTTCTGTTTTGGGGCACCTACGGTGTTTTCTTACATAGTGGCCAACTTGCTATGGCCGATTCAGCAAATGGAAGATATAAAGCTTACCTATTTGTAGGAATAGCCTATTTCCTTACAGCAGTATTAGCACCGCTTTCCATACTTGCAATTAAGGGTTCAGATTGGTCATTTCCCGGCCGTGGCATTTATTTATCTCTCATTGCCGGGTTTGTTGGAGCCGCAGGTGCGTTTTGTGTTTTGCTTTCCTTTGGAGCCGGGGGAATGCCCAGTGTTGTGATGTCAATTGTTTTCGCTGGAGCTCCAATAATCAATGCAATCATAGCACTAAGTTTGCATCCGCCGGACGGTGGAATCAGATCAATAAAAGCGCCTTTTTATATAGGAATTTTACTTGCTGCGATTGGTGGAGCTTTAGTTACATCATACAAACCTAACCCGACTAAACCTCAGTCAATTCAGATAGGAAAAGATACGAATCCAAGTCTGACAAAAAACTGAATTTATAAAACTCATCATGGAAGTTCAAAGCTATACTTTAATTTGATAGTATAGGAATTTGTATTATAGGCCTTGAAATTTTGTATTTTAGGTAAATTTCGTTTGACCGTCGAATTGTTTATTGTAGTCCCGCTTAGAGTGGGTTTGTACTCCAAACACGTCATTCTAAATGCAGAAAATTGGAGTTCCAGGGAACAGTCCTGCTCATGATCAAGACTGATTTTACTAATCATCACGATAAAAGAATCCTTGCGGAGCTGGTTAATTTAACTTCATCACAAAAAAACCTACCCATGGCTCAACGCTTTCAAATCGAACATACCTACTATTCCTTAGCCTGAACAATCCTCATTTTGTAGAGTTTTTCAGAGTCTTTTTTTAACTTAGGGCTTACAAATAAATAACTTGGATTTTTCGCATCTTATCTTCACGTCATCTATGTCCGATCCAAATGACGAAAAACATTGAAATATTGCAATATTCCTGCTGCTTTTCGCCATTAATATTGCCCAAACCTGACATAAATCTGAGCGCGAAATTATCCAAGTTATTTATTTGTGAGCCCTTAGCCGAAGATAATCTTTCGAAATTATATGGCAGAACTGGTTCAAAAGTGGTGGTATCAACGAAAAAATACTGGAACGGACCAATTGTATTCGTTCGCAATACGGAAATACCTAATGGATAACAACTGTATAAGACCCTGTGCTCTTGGAAGAAATAACTACTTAAGCGATGTAACCGGAATGGGGCAAGAACTGACCATCTCCATGTCAACTTGCAAACAAAAAAGGATAATATAAAGGCTTATCAACAGTACTACTTTAAGAAATGTATTGGAAAGAACAGCGAGACAAGTCAGTTCGCGAAAATGATAACAAGATCGGAAGGCTCATCGTAAATAGGGATCTGTGGACGAACATCTCTGTGATATGAATCGAGTCCCCGTATCGTTTGGTGCCTCTCCCCTCCACTATGGCCAAAAATGGCGACATGGTTCCCTGAATCCCCTTTGCAATTTCAATAGATGTGCAATTGACGAATCTTCGACCCCTATAGAAAATTCATCACGGACTTTGATTGACCATGATGGATCTCTAATTGCCTTCACAAATACGATATAGAGTAGAACGATGAAGTCCTGCACTTAAAGCAGCCTTTGAAACATTCCCATTATGCTTTTCCAGCAATTGCTTTATGTATTGCAATTCAAATTCTTTCATTTTTCTTTTTCGAGCCTCTTTAAATGTCAGACCATTAAGATCGTCGGACAACTCCATTGATTTTTTTTTCGCAGAACGTATAGCTCTAGGAATATCGTGCATTGAAAGTTCCGTTGCCTGGTTTGTAAACACCACAAGTTGCTCCACTAAGTTTTTCAGTTGTCGTATGTTTCCTGGCCACTCATAATGTCGCAAGACATTCAGCGCATCTTTCGAAAATTTCTTGATTTTCCGGTTATGTTTCATGCTAAAATTCGTCAAATAATGATTCGCAATCGCAATGATGTCATCGCTACGCTCACGCAGTGGTGGAATGTCAAGTGGAAGGACGTTTAAGCGATAGAATAAATCGGCACGCAGCCGATTATCGGTGATTGCCTCCTCCGGTCTTCGATTCGTTGCAGAAACGATTCGAATATCCAACGTAACTGGGTTGCGCCCTCCGACACGGCGAACGCATCGTTCCTCCAGTACACGAAGTAACTTTGGCTGCATATCAATATTGAATTCAGTAATTTCGTCTAAAAAGATAGTGCCGCCGTTGG
The DNA here is from genome assembly GCA_021772675.1 of Verrucomicrobiota bacterium. Classification (GTDB taxonomy): domain Bacteria; phylum Verrucomicrobiota; class Lentisphaeria; order JABSQK01; family JAJFLO01; genus JAJFLO01. The sequence continues at coordinate 8,670 of JAJFLO010000575.1, forward strand.
CCTGTTCAAGCAACCCGACTCTTCGAGAATTTGCTCCGGTAAAGGCACCTCGCTCATGCCCAAATAGTTCACTCTCAATTTGAGAGGGCGGCAGAGACACACAATCAATCGCGATAAACGGTTTATCGTACCGGGGACTATTTTCATGAATGGCCCTTGCAACCAATTCCTTTCCTGTACCACTTTCACCATATGTAAAGACATCAGCATCAGATTTACTGGCTTTCTCAATTCTTTCAAATAACATTATCATCGCGGGAGATTTACCGATCATCTTATCGAATACACTTATTTCAGACGGTTTCTTGACAAGATCGGTAATTCGGGAAAGAAAATCCGATGGTGGAATTGGCTTGGTGATATAATCGCAAGCGCCTAATCTGGTCGCTGTTATAGCGGACTCAATGGTACCGACTCCAGTGAACATGGCGACATTTTGGCCCGGAAATTCTCCCTTAATGTTTTTGAGAACGTCCAAACCACAACTTCCATTGAAATTTTGATCGAGGACGATCAGTTCCGGCAACACTGTTTGAATTTGGGATATAATATGTTCGGGATCTTTTTGTGTAATACAGGAATACCCATTACTAGACAGAAGCTCTTTGCACATTGATCGTATTCCGTCATCGTCGTCGACGACTAAAACTGTCCCACGTTTTTTCATTTTACATTCCTGTTGCTATAACTCCAAAAAAATAATGAATTCCCCACCAAAGCGATCAAATGAAAACAGCTTAAATTAGCAAATATGGGTGGTATTGCAAACGAAATCCATATAGAAATTAATTTATGTAGTGGATTTTTCTAGCCTGCACTATACATATACTTTTTATTACAAGTCAACATATCACTTAGTCTCAATGAATTACACCATTATCCGGGTTCGAAATAGTTTCCACCACGGCGGGTTTTCAACACTATTCTCTCCGAGCTGGAAGCCTGCATGCGAAAATATTCATAATTCATTGATTTCACGCAATCTTTCGATTCTCATTATAAAACTTTATGAATAATGCAGGTTAGATGACTGATGCAGAGAATTGACAAATATAAAGCTTACATATCCACAGGAATTACATGATTCTTAACAATTTTTCATATCTCAGTCGTTTTACTCTTTGAAAAGAATTCATAATTCATTAATCCACCAAAATTAAATAACAGCATTATTTGAAATATGCAAAACTCTCCAGTGAGGAAATCAGGTTAATTAGTCAGTTAAAAATAAAAAATAATAATTATTAATATTTTTCACCTTTTTAAGTTAATTGCTAAATAATTTCGTAAAAAAACAGGTTTTTTGTTTAAATGTCGCGTTTAGATAACAGATTTCCAAAAAAATGATGATTTTACCATTGCTATGATCAGGAAATAAAAAGACATTAAGTAAAGGAAGATGTGCGAGAGGATTTTTTGATAATATCGTGATTTATTTTTTAAGGAATGTTAATTCTAAGAAATATTTAGAATTAAAGATGCGATTCCCGATGTATGCATGGGTAGGTGGGACACCGGGAATCGCGGCAACATGACTACGGGTGGGGTCCGCATTATCATGTCACGGTTTTATATTATATGTTGCTTTTGGTGCAAAGTATACCATTTTTTTAAAATTTTTTTACTTTTTTTTACTTTTTTGTTTTTTCTTTAGTTTTGATAGGGACATCGACCATCAGGCTTTGATTTCTTTTTACCTACCAAATTCTTTGTAGCACGGAATTCTTTACCCAACCTTCTGCCTCATCAATTCGAATTCGACTCCACTCCGACCGTTGTTCAACGATAGAAATATAGTCTCCTACTTTTAATACCTGTTTTGCAGTTTCGTTAGCGCTTTGTCCTGGCATGCGATACAAGGGCGTATTTGCAAATGTAACAATTCCCTGATTCGAACGATAGGTTCCTCTCATCTGCTCAAAATATGAATAAATCGTCAGCAAGAAAACAACAAGTATTATAACTGGCATAATTCGTAGTGGCATCTGTTTCCAGCGGAGAATGCCGAGTATCAACCAAAAGGTGAACCAAATGAGAGCTGTAGCGAGCAACCATTCATCCGGTCTTAATTTGTCTTGGAAAGAATGAATGACATCCATTGGATTATCATTTTTATAAACAGATGATAAATTTAACTGGTCACGAACAAAATTTAGATTCTCGATAATATCGGAATCTCTAGGCGACAATCTCCTTGCTTTTTCATAATAAACGAGTGCATTGCCATAGTCTCCTTTCCTAAAAGCACAATTACCAAGGTTATATAAAAGGGCTGCATTGCCATATCCTCTTTTAAGCTGACCTAAATAGATTGATTCTGCTTCCACAATATTCCCTTGATCATAGGCTAAGGCCGCATCGTCGTTTTGATTATTACTATAACCAGTAGATGTTATCAATAAACATAATGTGATTATAGCAAGGTTTTTTAGTTTTTTTAATAATTTATGGGAGTCGATTGCAGTGCTATTTCCTGGCATGTATTCACCCATTTCAGTTGACTTTAACATCTCTGCAAGTTCGGGATCATCAATATGTTGAAGAAGTTCTGCAATGGTCGCACCGGGAGGAACATTCAAGACGGCAGTCAAGTATGGCAGCAACTCTTCTCGAATGATGCCTGGCAGTTCATCAGAAGATGCTTTTCTAATTTTTTTCATTACCGCCCCTCTATTTTTATGGGCCTGAAGCCGCCGACGATACGACGAACTTCCCTGTAGCTTTTCACGCCTTACGGCAACCAATACGATGACCAGATACACCATTGGCCCACCTAAAATCAATATCCCTAATACAGGTGCGACATTAGCTAAAAATGGTACTTTAACAAAAGTTGAAAAATCCCTTTTTATATATAAAACGTCAGTAGAACGATGAAGTTCTCTGACACTGGATTTCTGATTGTTATTCTCCGTTCCATAATCCTCAATCATTGGCCCTGATTCCATGGGTAACACTGATGATTTTATTTTAAGTTTGGGTTGAAATGAATAGTTTGTAAATTGTCCGGATTTCGAATCAAATGTATTAAATTGTAATTTTGGTAACTCGCTTTCTGTATTCAGTGGGATAATTACCCATTTGATTTCTCCTTGAGATACATGTGATGAATTACGGGTGATCTCAGGTGGATAAATTCTGAAACCGGGCAATTCCAATTCAGGGTGAGTCAATGTTTCAATATTTCCCTGACCTTTAATCGAGAGTATTAGCGTAACATCTTCTCCGACAGAGAGTTCTTGTTTATCTGTTTTTAAATCAACCTGCCAGTTTCCAATCAACCCTAAATAAAACCCTTCAACTGCTACATCATTCGGAATCTGCCTAATTTCGATATTATTTATTGCTGAACGAGCTGTGTGAGTAAAGATTTTATTCCGTCTGGAGAAACTGAAGAAATCACCAAAAGGATCACGGGAATTTCGTCGACTACCTTGTTTATTTGGATCTAATATCGGAACCGTGTGCTCTATTACACCATTTACTTTTCCTAATTCAACTCCGGAAATACTGGCATAATAGGTAAAAACCCTGAATCTCAATCCAACTCTTATTTCGGACGTTTCCTCATCAAACATAAATTTATTATTATGCTGGTTTTGCTTTGAGTAATCCCGAAAAATTGCGTTTTCGATTTTTATATTTGGAAAGTAGTTATGAGCACTGGTAAAACTGCTGTTCTGATTGAATTTATCGATGTAAATCTGAAGGCGCTGGTCAACATACAATTTTATTTTAAGATTTAATTCCTGCCCAAGATATAGTTGCTGGGGTTGACGAGTATCATCATCATAGAATACCTTTAAAAAAATCAATTCATCGAGAGTTAATTTTTTCCCTTGATCAGTAAACTCTCGTTTTTTGACAGTCAACTGAACCGGATTGGTTTTAACAACCTTATTGCCAACCCTTATCTGTAATGGTGGTAAGGTAAAGACTCCCGGTTTTCCCGCTAAAAACTGATAAGACAGGGTGTCTTTTCGGTCAAAATTGACGATTTGAATTCCTGTAGACATTGAATTCTTCAACCATTGAATTCCACCAACATTCGGAAACGAGATAACTTCCGGTTTACCAATGGTTGAAACGATTTCGTACTTACCATGCTCTCCCATAAAAATGGGATTCGGTGAAACATTTGTTGTAATACCGGCACCAAAGATGGATACCGACGATATCACACTCACCAATATCAACTGAGCAAGTATAAATTTTTTCTGCTTAACATAGTGCATATATTGTCTTCGATCCTTACTGGATTAGTGAGAGTCATAACTGAATAAATCATTGTTCTAATTTAGCCTGAGTAATTCATCAGTATTCTGCTGCGAGCCCTAATCTCTGCTCAAATAAGCCGACTAATTCAATTTTACATCTCAGTGAATGAAAATTCACTTTCATTGCGAAATTTTCTATAATCAATTTATTATGAACGAGTTAAGTGCTCTCGCAACGAATCGCATGAATTAATCAGGTTAGATCAATTACGACTCTTAATATGATATTTCTTTCAGTCGTTATAGAAATAGAATGCTTAGCAATTCTAATATTGCAGCAACAATTCCTATACAGATCATCAAGCTACCAGTTTTCTTTAACGTCATTGGTACCCATTTTTTGCTTTTCAGCGTCTTTTAAGTCCTGCTTGAGATCTCGCTCCTGTTCCTGCATAGAGTTTAATATACTCAATGCTTGTATTTGATCCAAATTTCTTAAATCATTTTCACCTTCATTACCTGAATCAGATTGTTTTTCGGCAACCTGTGACTCCTGACTCATTTCATCATTTTGGTCATTGTTTTCATCGTCGTTTTTCTTCTCATCTTGCTCACCCTCCTGCCCCATTTGAGCTTTTTTATCCTCAGATTCCTTGTCATTTTCTTCTTGTTTTACTCCCAATTGATTGAGAGCCTGACTAATTAATTCCCCAGCTTTTTCAGAAGACTCTTCATTTTCATCCTCTTTGCGCAGAGGCTGCATTGATTTGGATTGTTCGTCCCCAGCTTGATTCAACTTTTCTTTGGCTTTTTTAACGTATTCAGCAGCATTTTCCTGCCCCATTTGACGCGCGGCCTGCTCCAATTTTGCTGTAGCCTGCTGAGCTTTCTCTGTCTTATTTTTTGCATCTTCCTGCTTTTGATCTTTCAACGCCTGATCCGTCTCCTGATTCGCTTCCTGCTGCGCATCAAGCGCGTCCTGAGTACTTTCCTGAGCGTCTTTTTGTAAATCACCCATTTGTTGTTGGAGCTTTTTGATCTCCTCAATTAATTTACGATCTTTCAGCACCAATTCCTGGTTTATACCGATATCTTTTAGATTCGGATTATTACGCATTGCTTCCCGATAGTATCCCTGAGCCTGGGCTAGACTTTCCATTGCGGCATCTGGGGCAACGGCAATAGTCTCCCGCGTCTCCTGATGTTTTAAAACACCCAAATTCTGACAAACTACGCTTTTAAGTTCCTTTGATTCGTTGCCAAGATCCAGTGAATTGTTATATTCAGTTTCAGCTTGTGTACTTCGTCCTGACAACTGATAGTTGACCCCAAGATTGTAGTGTAAATAGGCCTTCTCCAACGGATCGGATGCTTTTTCCAGGCGGGTAAGTAGTGACTCGATAGAGTCGTGTATCATTTTGTCCTTTTCACTACTTACACGAGACATTTGACTCGTTTGATTTTTGGAGATCTGAGCGTTTGGAGACGCATTGTCCGATGAAGGAGAAAGGAGAACCGGTGAATCTAAAAATGCAGATTCACCCGGCTCCTCATCGTCTTGTGCATAAACATAAAATTGCGTTGAGCAAGCAATAAAACTTATTATTAAAAATACAGCTAACGCCTTTTTCGCTGACGTTTTATCTACGGTTAATGTTGTCGGTTTAATGATTTGTTTTCTTTCGCCTATCAACAGGCGAATTGCGAAACATATAAAGCTTATAAACAGTGGAATCTGATACCGTTCAATTGGCCTTGCTACAGTATTGTCTTCATGCTGTTCAGGGACCAAGTTTCTTACTTTGTCAACAATATGATCTAGCCCATCATGAACAACTGTAGAATGGACGTAGGTTCCCCCAACCTTTGCGGCAATACGCTGTAGAGATGATTCATTCAATTTTGATTTTACACGGTCTCCATTTTTATCCAACACAAATTTATTTCCTTCGATCTGAATGAAACTTCCAAGATTGGGATCGCCTATGCCAACCACAAAAATAGGTATGTTTCGTTCCTTAAAATCATCAATTATTTTACTTGAATCCCCCTGTAATTCATCGCCATCGGTAATGAAAATTACAGCTCTATTACTTCCTTCAGCAGCTTTGAATGCATCCAGCGCTGTTTCAAGTGCTTTTTCGACATTTGTACCTCCAACGGGAATTGTGTCCGTATTAATATCATTGAGAAACAATAAAAATCCGTTTCTGTCCTGGGTTAAAGGACATTCCAAAAATGCAGTCCCGGAAAATGCGATTAATCCGTATCGGTCACCGGGAGTTTGGTCAAGTAAATTGCGAACAAACCACTTAGCATGCATTAAACGAGACGGAGATATATCGTCTGCCAGCATACTCCTGGATGTATCTAACACAACCAACAAATCTCTGCTTTGACCCGGCCTTTTTACTAGTTTAGTTCCCCAATGAGGCCCTGCAGCAGCTATAATCAGAAATAAGATTCCAAAGAAAAAAAACACATCTCTCACACGCCGCTTCGTTTGAGAGATATTCACTGTTAGTTGATTTTTCAGTTCCTCGGTTCTAATAAACTGACTTAGTTTTTTATTTCGCACTACGCTTCCATAATATAATACAATCAATAATAGTGGTACGAGCCAAAATATGTTTAAGAATAGATTCGCATCATTAAAGTTCATAGTTTACCTGTTACGTTTGCTTATTATTACATTCTTTATTATCGCCTCTCGCGAAACACAAAAAGGCGCGAAGTAAAACATATAATTGAGATAGTTCAAGTGCTTTTGAACTAACCTGGATTATGCATAAATGTTCTATTGCGAGTCATTATATCACATGATATCAACGAGTTATAAAGATCTTTGGGTTCGAAATAGTTCACTATTCCTGCACGCAAACGATATTCATAACTCATTGATTTCACGCAATCTGATGACTCTCACTACAAAAGTTTATGAATAATGCAGGCTAAGGAGCTGTCTATAAATAAATCATACATCTCGCATTTCGACTTCGGCTCATAGTTATACAATCCTCAATTACGAATTGGCTACTTTGTTGTTCCCATTAGGGAACTAGTCTCGTTGGCACTCGGCTCTCGAAATAGCTCGCTATTTTCGTCAGGAGACGGATTGTAAACCTGCGGATTCACTCAATCGGATTGAAACCCTAAACTAAATCTGAGCCCGAATATGTTCAGTTTATTTGTGGGCAGATTCTAACTCAACAAATACGTTTCACGAATTTCGCGAGAATTTTTCCCTTCCCTTTAAGCTCCAACAACATAAACCATTTCCATTTTGGTTGTGATCACAGCCTGCCTTAAGTTAATATTACAGGTGTTAAAACGGTTTAAGTTATTTAATTATGGTATTTTTAAACAGAGGGTATTTTCTAAGAAAAACCCACATAGTATTAGAATAATTCCTGCATATAGCCAAATTTTATACAACTCTTTATAATCAATATATGTAGGCTGTTCCATGCTTGTTTTTTCAAGAGCATCAATTTTTTTCATGACCTCTCTTAAACCCTCCGCGTCCTCTGCAGCAAAGTATTGGCCATTGGTTTCTTTAGAAATATCTGACAGTAACTTTTCGTTAAAACTTCCCCTGGCTTCGACAAGTTGCTGCCTGCCAAAAAAACTAGGTCGTATTACATAGGCCCGATCACTACCGATCCCGACAGTATGTATGATGACATCAAACATTTTCGAGATTTTTGCCGCCTGAATCGGTGTTACCTGAGCTTCAACATTGTTCTCGCCATCTGTAAATAGGACCAATACCCTTCGTTTTGCCTTTGATTCTTTCAATCGGGTTGTTGAATTTGCAATTGGCGCTGCAATCCCCGTACCATCTGGCAACATGCCTGCTTCCAACCGCCCTAAATGACTCTCTAAAAAAGCATGATCCAATGTGGGCGGACACACCGTATAAGTATTTGCAGAAAACGCAATCAAACCGATCCGATCATTTGGCCGTTTCTGGATGAATCGTTTCACCTCCTCTTTTGCTACGTCTATACGTGGACGTAGCTTACCATTTTCCAACATTTTTTTTACGGTCCTGCTGTTCGTTACCGTTTTGGGAACATCAAATGCTTCCATACTACCAGAGACATCAAGAGCCAGCATAATATCTATTCCCTCTGTTCGCCTAATGGTTTCTTCAATTCCATGCTGCGGTCTTATCAGGGCAAGCATCAAACTGATTAACCCTAAAGAGCTTAATATCAGTGGTACTTTTATGGGAGAAAAAAATTTATGCCTTTGAGTTACCGATGCAGAATATGATCGAATAGCCGATACAATAATTGTCGGATTCTTCTTTAAATAAGCAACCATTGCAGTGATTAGGACGACCGGGAAAAGTACTATGAACCAGGGCGATTCGAGATGATACAACTCATTTGTGATCAGTTGATTAAGCAGGTTTTTCATTTGGTTTATTTTGCCGTTCGCTTTGGAAAAAAATTAAATAATTTCCCAATTAAAAACATATCTTTCACGCTATCTATCGACGAAGCTTGGTCTAAAAATCCTCAGATTAGCTAGTAGAATCTAGCCTGATTAATTCATGCGATTCCTGCTGCGAGCACGTATCTTGTTTCATATAAAAGAGTTATAAAGAACCCGGAATCTTGTAATAGTTTCCACCACGGCGGATTTTCAACACTATTAATTCGTCTTTGAAAACTTCAT
>JAJFLO010000576.1 GCA_021772675.1 Verrucomicrobiota bacterium
CGATAAAAAGCGGCAGAAAAAAATTGACAGGTCAATTGTCGATTCAGAAAAAGAAATAACTGCGAAGCTGAAAAAACAAGTATGCGTTTATAACTGCGAAGCCGATACCATCAAGGCTGAGAAGATAATAAGAGATATATCATTGAAGCAATCGAAACTTATGCGATTCGTTGGAATATTGAAATTGGATTTAAGGAGACAAAAAGCATACTGGGTCTCGGAAAATGTCAAGCCAATGATTTTGATTGTCAAATCGTCCATATTACCTCGGTATTTATTGCTCATGCTATATTGGTTAACTGTAAATATCACGAAGAGTATCAGAGTATGGGCTGTTTATATGCTCACATTGAACAACGCTATACCAGATTACTGACAATGGAAAAACGACTCATTCTATTTGAAGAGTTGATTCATTCCATTGCTGAACAAATGGGTGGCGCTGACAAAATAACAATCAGCCAGTTCCTCAATTCACCTGAGTATGAAATGTTTAAGACGATGCTTGGCGAATCTTTGGTCCTAAATGCAAATCGCCAATTACTGCCTGACAAACAGTTAAATGAGCAGAATGCTGCATGAAAATAGCCTCAAAAATTGAACTGCAAAACTTTAGTACAAATTTATCTAACTTCAATTTTGGTTACGATTGCCTCAGGGAACGGTTTCCGATCGGTGATTATAAATTGAAGTTACATTTTGGTCGTTTTGTATAAGATTAGTAACGATTTTAATACCCGAAGATCCTTGAATTTCTGATGAAACCTTTTTGGGAGGATTCGGTCCTTCAAATTCAGTGGATTTGAAATCTGGCTGGTTCAAAACTCGCCTAAGTTCGGATAATGATTCAATTTCAAGCAAAGGCTTGTTTTTTTCATCTACCGCTTCAAATTTTTCATATTCAGAACCGTTCCTTCGAATTCTAACTGTTTTAATTCCAAGTTTATTAGCTCCGCTGAAATCCTTCTTTGGATTGTCTCCTATATATATGACTTCAGCGGCCTTTAAGTTCAAATTTCTGAGAGATAGAGCATAGGGTCCCAACGAAGGTTTCCAGAATTTTCGCCCCCCTAATGCATCAGAAAAGACAACTGATGTAAAGAGTTTTTTTATTCCTAACGCATCGAGCTTATTTTGCTGAACGGATAACCATCCATCCGATAACAACCCAAGTAAAATGCCATTATTCCTTAATTGTTTCAGTGCCTGAATATCAATAAACGGACGTATAAAAGGGATATGAGTTCTGTAAATCCATACCAGTTTTAAAATATAATTTTCATCAAATTCTAATTTATAATGCCTTAATACATTTGAAAAAAGGTCACCCCGCATACCCGCATTAAACAACATCCGCAACCGCGACTCAATTTCTATACCAGAATCATCAAATACATGTTGGGACACGGCACGATATCCACTAAATACGAAATCTCTCTCTGGATAAAGCGTGTCATCCATATCGACTATTATGCCTTTTATATCAGTCAAATACTTTGTTTTTTCCTGATTTGAATTCACCTCAGATTCTTTTATAAAAAATGATGAATCATATCGCGTCATTAGGAGTTTATCAGTAACAGTTACGTTTATATTGGGGGGGGCGTCATTACATAGATCTAAAATCCATCCTGGCCAGCTTGCACCACCCGCAATTGTTAAGGGCAACCCTCCGCCCATCCGGGCATTAAGTTCCATCGCAACAAATTGACCTTGCTCAGGCGAACGAAACTGCAATGTGACAGGGCCCTGGCAGTTAAATCCAGCTGCCAGATTTTTAGCCAATTCTTCCAGTATTTCATTACGCTCTATCACTCCCTGACACACTTCGCCGCCACGAACTTTGATCCGTTTCCGTGCTACTGAAAATAAAGGTCTTCCCTTAAAATCACACAATACGTCCACCGTATATTCCGGTCCATGAATAACCTCTTCAATCATGAGTGACGAATTTTGATTAACGAGCGTTATAAATTCATCATAAGTACTAACGACTTGGGCACCAATACCGGCACTTCCATTAAAGGGTTTGACAAATACCGGAAATTTCATCTGGGGAGGCATTTTAGAAATTGATTGGGGGACATGCGCACCCAGCTTTTTAAACAGGAGCCGGCTTAACCGTTTGTCTCGACTATGTTGAATCGTAAATGATGGCGACAAGAGTAATCGAAGATCGGGGCAGCGGTCCTTTAACTCATCACGATATTTATCAAGAAAAACTAGATCCGGATCAATCGTTGGAATTAAAAGATCAATTTTTTTTTCAATACAGAACGAACTCACTACATCAATAAATTCACTGGAACTGCTATGAGGAAGAATTACGGAGTGGTTTACACTATACAAACCCGGAGCATTAATTGAGATGTCTGAACCGTAAATTAATCCACCGTTGCGCTCACAAAGGCTTTTCTTAAACGCTTCAACCAACTCACATCGGCGACCAACATTTAGGAATAAAATATTCATTGATTATTACCTTCAAAAAGGATGTAATAATGTGTTTCAAGTTTCATTTATTATTTTATTAAGGATTAACTTGTGAGTCCATTGTGCAGCCACGATTAATACTAAACGAAACTTGGTGTCGGGTTTCAGCACAACTCTGGAACCCGATCTAAAAACTGCACACTGACACCCGAAGCCTAACAAAAACTCTTAAATTTCATAGGAGCGACTATCTAGCCGGTTTTACAGCCTCGATTAATATAAAAGGAAACTTTAAGTCGGACAAGAGGCTCGTTTGTAGTTAAGCGAGTTATCGCTGTCTCAAAATTTTCACATGCATGACAATATTTCTAACACCCATGACTGGGTTAACTACAAGCGGGATATCTGCCCGTTCAAAAGTGTGTCAAAATGGCCAAGTTTCAAAGGAGCAACTTTCGAGGCCATCCGATTCTCGGTCTCGATTAATATAAGAGGAAACTTTGAACCGTTTTTTGATCAAGATTAAGAGTAAGATTATGATTAAGATAATCGTGCATTTAGCCTCAAAACCGGTTTAAGTTTCATAGGAGCGACTATCAAGGCCTCCGATTCTTGGTCTTGGTTAATATAAAACGAAACTTGGGTTCCAAGTAGCGCGTTGGAGGGTCGATGTCCTCAACGACCGTTTTTTCAGGGTCATGTGTAGCGGTCGCCGAGGACTGCGACCCTCCAAAGGGCATCCGTAAAATGCGTCAATATTGAGGCTGGAAGACCTTAAGTTTCATAGAAGTTCCCTTTTCCTAAAATTCGAAAAAACGTTTGCCAAATTTGGTCTCTTCACCTAAACTTACCAAAAAGTCGCAAATTTTTTCACTTGCATTCCCATCTCCAAACGGGTGCTTTATGTCACGAATTCTTTCTTTAAATTCTTGAGAACAAGCAATATCGAGAGCATGTTTCATTTCTTCAATTTCCATCGTCGTCACTCTTAATACATTTTCTGCAATTTCTCGACCTTCCTGCCTCACACCAATGCTCACAGAAGGAGTGGGCTTAGCCGTCGATTCAATTATCCCGCTGGATGAATTGCCAAACATTGCTAATGCTTCATACATCGCGTGTATATAACGATTTTCCCCTAAATTTTCAATAAAATAAACATCGTTCTTTTCTTTTTGGAGATATTTAATTTCTTCAAAAATAATACTAGCGCCTTCTTCCGGAGCAGGAGCCGTGATTAAAAGTTGTTTTTCACTTGCTCCCAAGACCTTGAACGCATTTTTTATACCACTAGCATTGGTATGATCTGTTACAGTTTCTGGATGGATGGTTACTAGAATAAAATCTCGTTTAGAATCCATTCCAAGTTCGGTCATAAACACATCACGTGATACCTTCTTCAAATTCCCGATAAAATCAAGGTCGGGTGCACCCACGACTATAACATTATCCGGATTCTCACCCATTTGGATGACGCGGTATGCACAGTTATCGTTTGCAACCAAATGATAATGAGACAATTTTGTAAGAGCATGTCGAACTGAGTCGTCAATGGCTCCATAGGTAAGGTATCCACCTCCAATATGAACAATTGGCGTCCGGGTATGCAATGCCGCAACTGCGCAGGCAAGCACCTCATATCGATCTCCTAAAAGAAGAAGGTAGTGAGGATCAATTTTTTTGATGATGTTTTCCAATTCAGCCGTAATTATTGACGACATGAAACACGGAGTCCACTCCTGATCGATTTTTATTTCGGCGTAAATCGGGATCCTGGAATCGACGATTTCATTAATACTATTTCCATAATGCTGAAAATAATGACCTCCAGTTGCCACTAATGATAAATCGAAATGGTCAAGATCCAGCAGCCGTTGATAAACGGGCCGCATTCTGCCGAAGTCCGAACGATTAACTGTGATTGCAACGATTCGGTTCACTGAGCAATCCCGTGGATTCTTATAAAAAAATTCATTATTAAATTCTGCATTGCTAATTATACAAGTTCAATGATATACTTTTACAGTTAAGCCAGAATTATCACAAGGTTTTGTCAGCGAAATGAGTAGAAAGTCTTGTGATAAACAGAAGTTAATTCTCATAATTCATGCCAAGAATCATCTCTGGCATAAATTTAGTCAAGATTTTTAATTAAATTTATAGCAAAATGAAATTTGTAGACAAAGTAAGAATAAAAATAAAAGGCGGCAATGGAGGCAATGGTTGCGTCAGCTTTCGTCGTGAAAAATACGTCCCAAAAGGTGGGCCTGATGGAGGTGACGGTGGAAAAGGTGGAAGTGTAATTATAAAAACGAATTTCCATCTTCAGAGTCTTGCCCCGTTGAAATTTCGTACTCATTATGATGCCGACAAAGGGCAGCACGGCAAAGGGAAAGATCGGATTGGGCATAATGGAAAGGATTATATAATTATGGTTCCTCAGGGTACAATAATTAAAAATATAAGGAATAATCTTCACATCATCGCCGATCTGGATCAGGAAGACCAGGAACTGGTTGCTGCTCGGGGCGGCAAAGGGGGACGGGGCAATGCACGATTTAAGACAAGCGTCAATCGATGTCCGCGTAATTCAGAACCGGGAATAGAGGGTGAAGAGAAATTTTTAGAACTTGAATTGAAGCTTGTCGGTGATGTCGGATTGGTCGGATATCCAAACGCAGGAAAATCAACATTTTTATCCGCCGTTTCAAGTGCCGAACCTAAAATAGCATCATATCCGTTTACAACTCTATCACCACAGATTGGGATTGTAGAATTTGATGATTTGTCCCGATTAAGAATTGCGGATATACCCGGACTAATTGAAGGTGCTCATGAAAATATAGGTCTCGGTCACGAGTTTTTAAGACATATTGAACGAACAAAAATAATTGCATTTGTTCTCGATATGGCTGGAATTGATGGACGAGATCCCTGGGATGATTTAAGCTCATTGATGAATGAACTTGAATGTTATAAAAAAGGACTATCCAGGCGACCATCAGTAATCATAGCAAACAAAATGGATGAAAAAGTTGCAGAAGAGAAATTAGACATTCTGAGAACAAAATCAGCAATCGAGATTTTCCCAATTTCCGCCATAATCGGAACCAATGTTTCATCCGTATTAGATCGATTTCGTACATTGTTAGACAGCGATAATAACCGTTCCGAAGATGTAGATCAATAATTCAGACCAACTTAATTGGAGTCAAATAGGGTTAAACTTAGTAAATTCGCTGTCGAATTTAGACGATAGAGATCAATCAACCCATTTAGATCACCATCATTATATTTTTTATCAGATTTAGTACCCCAGACAACATTGGGCCAGCAATAATCATCAGTATGCCGGCCAACAATGTGAACATGAAGTTGACTAACGATATTTCCTATGGACGCAATATTGAGTTTTGAAACGCTAAACGAATCCTTGATATAGCTTGATATCAGATTGATTTCTCTGAGAAGTATCATTTGCTCTTCGATATCCAGTTCAAAAATTTCAGTCTTTAAAGTTGCGGGTACCAATATAAACCAGGGTATTGCAGCATTATTCATCAACAACACACTACAAAACGTTAACTGTCCTAGTTGAAAACAATCGTTCTTCAATCTCGGATCTAAATCATAGTTCTGCTCAGTATTCATTCCTTTACCTTTGAGTTGACTGCATCATTTAATTGAAATTTATCGCATAACAAATCCTGGCCATTTACAATAATCGTAATCCCATGAATTCCTGCATAATATTTTCTCGTTGTTATGACCTTAAAAGAGTGTTCTTTTATTATTCCTTTTTTCTGTTCAGAACAATACGACTCGGATATTTTGAAAACTTTCCTAGTGTGTTTTCCGTTGTATTTCAAAAAATGAATCGCATACTCAATCCGTAACTTTCCAAGTCTGCTTTTTTGTGTTCTCAAATTAAATGAAAATTTCAAATACCTACCCACGCTGACCGATTTTTGAACCTCAAATCCCTCGATGTCCATATGACTCGGTTTAACATAACCAAATATCCCCATAATTTCCGGAACACCCTGCTTGAGAAGAGACCGGCAGGCATGCTTGACTATCCAATTAGTATTTGAGTTCTCACCTAACCATGCTTTGGCTATTTCGATTACCTTTTGAGGATTATCTTTTGAAATATCGTTGAGGTTGTTGGCTACGCTTCTCCTAACGTATTCACTCTCGTCGTTCTTCAGTTTTTCAAGAATTTTGAAAACGGGCTGTGGATCTTTTTTGAATTCAGGAAGTGCCATCGCCCAGGGTAATCGGGGACGACAACCCTCGGATGCTAGCCTGCGAACATGATAGTTGCTTGACTCAGCCCACTTTTCCATTTGTGCCATCATCTTACTGTTGTATTTCATAATAAACGGCCGCACTGCAAATTCAGAACTTGAATCTAGGGTGAAATGTTCGAGTGCCAGTATCGACTCTTTATAATCGTTTAGGCCATAAAGCTCAACAAAATCAGGAAAGATCATGGGTTCGAATCCATGGAATTGTGGAGAGACACATTTTAAAATTTTAATGGATTCTCGATAATCACTTGGTAAAAATTTGTGCAAAGTTTGGGAAATATGCCTCATTCGTTGCTTTAGTTCTTTATTATCCCACTCTTCATCAAATATACAGCCCCGAAATTTTTCCGAGTCAAACTTGGTATAGGCTGCTTCCAAATTACAGCAAAGTGTTTTTATGAACGATTCGTTATACAAATTTTTTAATGGTTCAGGCATTAGTGTTCTTTTCTTAAAGAGGTCGTCGATTCAGGTAATTTGTAATAAAAAATGCTGCGTCAATGCAGGTTAGTTCACTCACTAACCTGCATTATTCATAAACTTTTGTAGTGAGAGTCATCAGATTGCGTGAGATCAGTGAGTTACTAATTTCATTCGCGGGCAGAAATAGTGAACTATTTCGAACCCGAATAACTTCACAACTCGTTGATATTATGTGATATGATGACTTGTAATAGAAAGTTTATGCATAATGTAAGCTAAACATGCACCACTCCAAATAAAGGGGTGCAACACAAAAAAGTTGCAGCTGAAAAAAATTAGCCAATTTTACACTATTTAACTGGACTCAGCGTTAGTCAAGCTATACTATAGAAGCTATGGATTGGCCGTTAAAAGTTCAGGGACGTATGCTTCACAAATCGGATGTGGAGGAAATTCAGACCTTACTGCGCAAGCATCCAGGCTGGGGCGGTAGTCGGCTATCAGTGGCGATGTGTGAGCAGTGGAACTGGCGCCGTCCCGACGGCCAGATAAAAGACATAGCCTGTTGAGAGTTGCTTCGAATGCTCGAAACGCACGGTTTACTGATATTGCCGCCGCGACAAAGCAGCAGCCCGAAGAAGTTACCAGTAATTGCGGACATGGGGGTTGATTGTCGTGTTATCAATTGCTCGCTTTCTTCGGTTCAACCAGTTGGGTTAGTAAATGCCCGGAGTTGCTCCAAAGATGAGGGATTGTTCAATTACCTGCTCAAAACCTATCACTACCTATAGATCATATCAAATATCTTGATGCAAATATTTGCGCATTTTGAAAGCGATGTTACATTTCTCTCTGATTGTACAATTATCTAAATTGGAGAAGATGATGCGGCGCGAAAAAAAAGAGCTTTCGATGGACAAATGC
>JAJFLO010000577.1 GCA_021772675.1 Verrucomicrobiota bacterium
AGGTGCCATACACTCGCTGAAGCGTCGTTAAAACTTCCGCCTGAAGACGGGACTACAAACCTAACCCCGTCCGGGTTTTGCGTTGATTTGATTGTATAAGCACTTGTATTCTTAGTCGTTACTATTTGCAGACAAAAAGCCCCGGCGGAGCCGGTTAATTTATTACAATGTATATGGTTAAGTGTTTAAACTAATTCGCCCTGGCTTAACTAGACCCCGTTCGAAAAGGTCTTGCGAACCGCGTTGGGAGCGCATGTGGGTCAGGTTTCGACGGTAATTTCTCACGTTAATACCTCATAGGTATCAACTTAGCGATTACCGTCGAAAGATGCCCCTCATCCGCTCCAACCCTTAGGGCGCCAGTCTCTTTCGGCAATTTTTCGTCTTTTCGGCGCGAATCCGATGCTCAAGCATCGAATATAGCTCGGTAAAAACGAAAACGTTATCCGAAATAGGCAAGCGCGCGGTCGTAATACCTTGAGGTTGAGGTCAAAGTAACGCGGTCATTCCTGACTGCGCACATATGATTCAGCCAGGAATGGCCGATTTACTATTTGCCACTCACATTTTTAATACGGACTCTAATTATTAGCTTCTTAAATTGATGCAAATGCGCTGAACGGAACTCGCAATAATGCAAACGAAGAATCTTGGTGAAATCATTCCCTACTGATCTGACACCTGAACACTGAACACTGAACACTGAAACCCTAACGACCTTTAGTCGTTTGAAGACGCTAAAAGATCGGGATTTATAGAGTAGACGAAATACGGACGGTCTCCCAGCAGTTTCGTCTGCATTGTCATCAGCGATGAATCTGCGAGCGTTTTCCCAATTGTATTTACGGTTTTCCAACTCAAGTTCAACATGCCTTGGATCACGCGCTGTTTGGTTAATTCATGCTTATTCCCGCATATGATTTTCTCCACGGGGTAGCGTGACTTTTCAAATTCATTTCCAAAAACCTGGAGAACATCGTCTATTGCGATTTGTTGATCATGACATAGCACCAGGTACAGCAGGAAACGAAAACAGTGTACTGCAGAGGGATTATCTCTCAGCCGGTGCTCGAGTTGCTGATTGAAGTCACGGACCTCGGTGTATCCGCTGTGATTTAGAAATTGTTCCAATACGTTCAGCATGGCTTCAACAGTTTCTTTTTTTCGTGACTTCTTGCGCGAGTTGTGCTCTTTCAATATCAAGCGCCAATAATCAATATGCGGGTGAGAGGACGGTTTGCTTCTGGACGTACATATTTCGTCACCACCGTACCAGTCGAGAAAGTCTTGGCCTCTGCGAATCACTTTCTGGAATGCTTCAGTCCACGTCAACGTCGGGAGTTCGTAAAGAATGTCATTTGAACAAACGAGTAACGCCTTAAGTTCACTAGCGTTTCCAGCCCAGGGGGAATCGCGATCACGCAGCCACCGGAGCGCCTCAATGTCGAGCGGTCGGATATCGGGGATCGTTTTTGCGAGCGCTTTTGCAATATGGGGGATATCATGAGGACGCTCACGAAACGATGTCACCTTTATAATATGATTAAACCGGTGTAAAAAGTCTTCACGCATCATTTCTTCCTCAATCATCTGCCGTGGTGATTTGTTGGTGGCAAATATGAGCCACGTTGTCACGGCTATTGATAATTGTCCTTCTTCCTTTTTTATTGCGGGAAATCCGAGCCGCCTGACGCGTGGCGGATTGGTGGACATGAACCGAAGTAATGCTGATTGGAGTTCCTGCGGATTGGTTGCGGCATCAAAGTCATCGAGAAAGACTGCGCCACCATGGCAATACTCCAAATAACCGGGTGTGGATTGAATAGCCCCCGTAAAAGCACCTTGCCAATGCCCGAAAAGCTGGTCAAGTAACATGTGTGACTGGAGCATACCGCACCCTACGGGTTCGAATTTTTCTGATGGTAAACCGGATGCCTGATAGAGCGTTTGGGCAACGACCTCTTTTCCTGAACGACTCGGACCCAATATCAATACAGGTGACCGTGATAAACCTGTGGATGGCGGACTCAAGGCGTAACGGATGATTTTTTTCCGAACATTGAATGTTTCCCGGCTATAGCCTTTCATAGTATTCGTCAAAGCGAAGTAGGTGAGGTACTGACGAATGCACTGCAGGGAAGATTCTGACCATGGATGGGTGTTCAGCTGCGCATCATTACCCAGAATCAGTCCTTGTTCATCGGTCACGAACATGATAAATGCGTCCTTTCGGAGCCACTGTATGTTCCGGACCTTGATTGCATGATCGATCAGTTGCTTCATGTCTGCAGCGGATCCCACAACAATCGCCGGCCAGTCGCGAGCGAGTAAAAGATAAGGAATAAGGCCATGAATTTGTTTCTGTAATGTTGACGCTTTATCGATTTCCCTGACGTCACAGACTTCGGATGAAATCAGATTGATCCACCGGATTGCCTGATCGGGGAGCGAGTCTGAGAGACGATGCAATTCGATGTCCGGTTTTTTTTGATTTGAATGACGTTGTAAAACTCTAGTCATGCAACACTCCTTCGTTGAGAAACCGCTTCATAAAACCACGGAACGCTTTTTCAAGTTCGTCGGTTGTCTTGTGTTGTGTAATCGCAGTGCGATCCAGATCATTTTTTTTCAGCGCATCATAGATCTGATACCGATATGCGTATCGGCTCCATATAATGATAAACGGTCCGAATAAAGAATCGTGCGTTGCACCGGGTATGCGTGGCAAGAGGTTAAGACCAGTACCATAATCACCAAGATCTAAATCCAGGATAATAATGTCGGCCGGATCTCCACGCGGATTTCCGCGTCCTTCCCATTCATTGATGGTGACGTCGATCGTCGAAAACGTATTGATTTCATTATGAACAACTGATCCGGCTTCATGCCGAAACGACTTCTCGTCGTCGACGATCCAAATAATTAATTTTCGCTTTTTTCCCATTTAATTTCCTGTTGTTTCGTGTCATTGGTAAGGTGATTTTGAGATAAGATCCAAAGTCGTCTTCCCAGCTGTCCTTTGGCGTGTGCAGTCGGCCGTCACGGGATATCCATGCATAGTCAGGCCGTGCACCATAGGCAACCTTGCATAAATCAGCAATCAAAATGAATGCCTGTGCCTGGCCGGAGAGCCGAGCTAAATCATTGGCCTGTTCAGCTCGCCAGGCGGGAAGAAACGGCGCCACAATATCTTTTACCGTAGCGCCGGGCGAGATGACGATAATCCCGTGCACCTTCCCGTTTTCCCAATATTGAACATCTATCGAGGTCTCTCCGTCACGCTCCATACTGCCTTTAATCCGCAGATAAAACCATTCCTGCAGAATACCGACAAGACTATGGGGCAACTCTGCCAACTGCAGTTGTTGCAGTCTATTGTCTATCGTTATCGACAGGCTATTCTCTAAGAGGCTGAGTTTGGTGACGCTGAATTTTAATTTCGCAATTTCCCATGCTTCAACGATAAGATCTTGAACATATTGTGACTGTAGCTCTTTCGTTTGCAGATCGTGTCTTACATTTTCTTCTAAGAACATCACACGATCTCGTAATTCAGTGAGTAGATCGCTATATAAACCGATTTCATACGGTTGCATATTTTTTGCTTTGCCCAGCATCCGTATCGTACTAGTCGTCAGCACAAACTCCCTATGCCTGATAATCTCAATAGCGACTCTGAGCATACGGTCACGCCTGCAGTTTCGCTTCGTAAATATATATAGCGCCACAAGGGAAATAATAACAATTATTGCAACAGAGAACAGAATCCATCGCCGGCTTTCGATCGCAACTCTCATTTTAGTGGGTAAATGAATTTGGCGATTAATAAGTTGTTGCGTCTCCATTGCTGATTGCCGAATTCGATTATATGCGATATCATCATCCTCCACCCCCGCCCCGATATTTCGCCACAATTGTTGAAAGCTTGCAAGGACTTCTCTGTTTTCCAGCGCCGTGGGAAAATCAGGTAATGCCGGATACTCTCGACCTGTTTGAATTGCCTGGAGTATGACGTCCACAAATTGCTTCGGGTATGTTTCTCCGTCACTGAGATTCAACAGTATTTCTTCAATCCCATAATTGGGCATCTGTGCTGGAAGTTCTCCGGAGGATACGAGAATTTCCTGAAATTCGGGGTCTGTGGTAATGAATCGAGTTAATGCAACGGCTTGATCGGGATACTTCGTCTGCGCCGAAACCATGAGGTCGCTGCCACCTTTATATGACGTTGGCAGGCTTGCTATTTCAGCGTAATCCCAAAATAGACCGGTTATTTTCCGGGCTTCATTTTTTCCGGTATCCTCGCTTTTTTTCATTGCCATAAACTGCTGGCGCCAGCTTTTAAGAAACGACGTCGGTTCGATGATCGCCGAAAAGCGTCCGTTGAGAAAATGATTGAATATTTCGTAATGGCTCATTTCAGGGAATGCAAATGATCGCGTTGGAATTCCTTTTTTTTGATAGCGCTTTGCATTTTTCGCTATAAGCCAGGGTATCTTTAGCGCTGCATCACTTGACATATCCACATAAAACGATTTTTTCATCAACAACGATTTTCCATTTTCCAGAAAGTCACCATTCCCGGACCAAACTAACGGAGTATAGTCGTGAATGAGATTGTGAGTAAAACCAATGGGTAAAACTACGGGAGGAATTGAAGGAAGAGCAGGGTGCTGCGTCCGTTTGGCAACCGAGTTGATCAGTGTCTGCCAATTTGTAGAATCGATGACAAACGGTTCGGCATCATGACTCCAGAAAGGTAATCGTTTCCAATAACACAGAAAACGGACATCAACAATATATCGAATTGAAGCGATTTTCCGCCCGTTAATTTCGCGTTGCCGCAGTGAATCTTCGGGACGGCCCGTGTGTGTTAAAATGGCTCCTGAATTATCAAAATACGCTATCCATGTAGAACCGATCTGGGCAACATCTGGAGACGTCAATTTCCCATTGTTATCTCCTGTCGCCGTAGCCCCTACTGTATGGGTTAAATGCTCAAACGCCCGGTTCCACATCACAAATCGTATGTTCAGATGAACATTATGCGTTTCAGCAAATCGTTTCAGTGCAGTCAGGGTACGCCGATGCCTTTTGATCGTGGACCAGTCCGGTTCTCCATATTCCGGACTGGGAGCAATAAGTTGATCTCGTAAAAGCGCGTCCGTCGTATTTTTTACGGTGACCAGTCCGTCATTACCATAGACGTTGTTAAATGCGGAGATTTCGGCCTCCAGTCGGTCACCGCTGGTCGTTATATCCGCTGTATCGTCCCACAGACGTTCAATCGGCATTAGCCACACGGAAAGCTCTGGTCTGACAACTGCAGCAGCAGCTGACCTGGTATCAACTGGTAAAAACCAAATGGCGAGAGTCCATATAAGACGCAATACGCACGACCGGAAAGAATGCAAATATATTAGAACTGTGTGATAATATAAGTGCTGACTATTATTGACTGGCGTAATAGTTTCACTATATATTGTCAGTATGCTTTGCCAAATTGCCATGATCTGAATATTGATGTTTACGATGTGAGGGCGTCCAGTAGGCAATTTTTAGCTTAAATCGGAAGTTTAAAAAATTGATGCATCCCACGTTCAAAAATTGAAAAGTGTATTTTTTTACCGTTAGTAACTCGGGAATTCCTGCCTGAGTAAAGTTTAATTCAGCGCAGCCAGGAGTGACTGCATTACGTTGGCTATCCCACTTTTTTAACTTTGCGAAACGGTAAACAAATACCGAAATCTTCTCAATATTTTACCCCACAATTAGATTTTGAGCTTAACTTTTACAAATTTAATATGGCATCACGAAGTCCGAATTTCAATTTTTTCTGCTCGTAAATAGAGGTGAAAATTATTATTCAGCCTTAAAACAATGCAAAAATTTTTAAACTCCCTTTGACTATTACCGGCTGCGCCGGGACCTTTTTCTTGCACTAAGGAACTTGGAAAAAATTTGTGTCCCAGATTGTGCATAGATTTGTGTCAGATTTGGCTGTGCCAATTGAGTAAAACCACAGGAATAGTATGCCTATTTCGAGAGCCGAGCGATAGCGAGACTGGTTGACCGAACGGGCAACAACGGAGTGGCCATTTTACGATTGAGACGCAGTCAAATGTAGCATGAAGATAAGTGTAAAAATGGGATGATTTATTTTTTCCAAGTTTCTAATAACGTAGATGTTTGATAAAGGACTTTCAGTCGGAAACGACTGTGAAATCCTAGCAGTCTGTCGGACTTTGGAAGAATCTACTGCGAAAACTGTATTCTTGGCGCATTTTTGTCCAAATTATCGTCGAATATCGGGGACGCTTCAAATTCTCGTTTTACACTTTTGCCAGTTTGTGGAGAAATCATCACTAATATTTTTGCCAACGATTCATTAATGGGATAGGATCGCTGAAGTTCACGGCAAATGTTTTCGTAGAGTGTGACAAACTTCAT
>JAJFLO010000578.1 GCA_021772675.1 Verrucomicrobiota bacterium
TATCGAATATCGAACAAGGAATTATGAATGACGAAGGAAAAAAACTTCATGATTCTACATTCCTTGTTCGATATTCGATATTTTTTTTTCATTTTCTAGCACAGCATACTCAAAAGTGTAAACTATCTTGTGAAGCATCCCAATAATAAATGATAAAAATCCGAGCTGTTCCTTAGGAAGC
The DNA here is from genome assembly GCA_021772675.1 of Verrucomicrobiota bacterium. Lineage (GTDB taxonomy): Bacteria > Verrucomicrobiota > Lentisphaeria > JABSQK01 > JAJFLO01 > JAJFLO01. The sequence goes on from JAJFLO010000578.1 coordinate 182, forward strand.
GAGTGATCGCTGTTTTTTTCCCGCTTCAAAAACACCAATCACTTGGCTTACTACAAACAGCCTATGCTTGGACTCAATCGTAAGTTGTGAATCACGAAAATTAGAGATTAAAACTATGACTAAAAAACCATTTTTAGATGATTACTACAATCAATTCAAAAAAGCCATATTTGAAACTGACGTTACATCTCAAATGTATCAAATGTGTGACCGGGTTTATGAGGCGCGTCAAAAGGGGAACAAATTAATATTCGTTGGCAACGGCGCCAGTGCCTCCATATCAAGTCATGCGGCCGTCGACTACACAAAACAGGCGAACATCCGATCAGTCTGTTTTAACGAGGCTGGGCTGCTAACCTGCTTTGGCAATGATTATGGTTATGAGAATTGGGTGGAAAAGGCACTTACATTTTACGCGGACGAAGGCGATGTCGTTGTGTTAATCAGCTCCAGTGGTAAATCGCCAAATATCGTTAACGGTGCCTATCATGCAAAAGATTTGGGATTAGCCGTCATCGCGTTTACAGGCTTTGGTTGTGATAATCCCGTTAAAGCAATCTCTGATATTAATTTCTGGGTAGATAGTTTGGTGTATAATATAATTGAAAATACCCATCAATTCTGGATTACCACGGTTTGTGATTTATTGGTAAATGAAGAAAAAATTGCAAGTAATAACATGATTCCAGGTGTCAAGCAAATGATAGACCAAAAGGTTTATTCATGTAATGAAGAAAAGTGTTGATCTCATTAATTCAGGGGCATTGATTGCTGTGAATTGATCCCGCATCAGTAAACTATACTGCAAGCAGTAGGTTTTTCGACATTCGTTATTCATTTCAGGCAACAGTTTTACAGAAACCTGTCGAAAACCTGATGGCTGTCGGTATATTAATTAGTGAGAATGCAAATTATCGCTTGGTTCGATTGTTTTGGACACGTTGGATGGTTTTCCGACTGATCATGTTGCTTCGTGCAACAGCAGAGATGTTGTTTTCATGACGAACGAGAAGATTTTCAACGTATTGTTTCTCGAATATGTCGAGATACTTACGTCTAGCGACGGTATAAGGTAGGTCCATTATTTTATCGGGAATGGAATTATGATTGGATATTGCTTCTAGTATGTGAACTGACTTACATTTTTTATAGAGATCAATATGGTAGTTTATCAGCCCGGTTAATTTTTCGACTTCCCAGGGTTTCTCAATAAAATGGGATATAACACATTTGTTAATTGCCTCAACCAATACATCGTAATCAGAATAGGCGGTTACCAGAATCCGTGGAATAAGGGGAAAGGCTTTTTTTGCCTGTTTTAGCAATGTTATACCATCAGTGTCAGGCATGCGTTGATCACTGACGATGAGTGCAATTTTTTTGTGATTCTTGTTTAAAATATCGAACGCTTCAGAACCATTCGTGGCGATGAAAATCGGGTACTTATTTTCGAACGATTTTCTGAAATACTTCAATGACATCTCTTCGTCATCGACATATAAAATTGCGTTGTTGGTTTTATGCACAGTGTTCAAAATTTGATTAGCTTGTAGAGCCACTTGCAAAAGTCTATTTGAACTGCATTGCGAACGGATGAACGTCATCTTTGTCAAGTCGGCAGTTATGTGCATACCTCAGGGTCTGTACTGACTGCCGACTTGACAAAGATGACGTTCATCCGTTCCAACCCGTTGGGCATCAATGCTTTTTGATGCATGCTTAATTTTGAAGGAAGTATGGATACGATGCACAAGCATCGCATCCAATACTACAAAATCAACCATGCATTCAAAATGGAATGATGTGCGGTCAAAGATACTTTTGCAAGTGGCTCTGTAGATAATATAAAATATGAGTTATTCAGTATAGTTTCAAAAAATCACTACGCTTAAAGTGTACCTTTCTAAAAAGATGGGCTTGTTTTATATGATATTAATACATATTTTGCGATATATACCACATGGATTGATAGGAGTTTATTATGCAATCAGCAAAATTATTTAAGAATGGTCGCAGTCAAGCGGTAAGATTACCCAAAGAGTATCGATTTGGAGGTCAGGAAGTGTTTATCAAAAAAACAAAACAGGGAGTTTTGTTGATTCCCAAAAAGGAATCTCTTTGGGACATCTGGGAAAAAAATTTAATGAAGAATGATGAACCGTTTATGACAGACAGAAATCAACCATTGGAACAACAACATAGAGTTGAATTAGATGAGATATTTGATTGATACGAATATATGTATTTATATAATGACTAATCATCCCACTACAGTCATATCCAAATTTAAATCTAAAGATCCGGAGAGCATTGCAATTTCTTCAATTACAGTTTCAGAATTACAATACGGCGTTTCAAAGAGCAAACAGAAGATAAAAAATCAGCAAAGACTGAATGAATTTCGCTTTCCATTTACGGTCTTGCCATATACCGAGGACGAGGCAAAAGAATATGGTGAAATTAGAGAAAGATTAGAATGTAAAGGAATAATAATCGGCCCATTAGATTTATTAATTGGGACTCAGGCGCTCAGCCACAAACTGATTCTCATAACAAATAATGAGAAAGAGTTTAATAGAATTGATGGTTTAGAAGTGGAGAATTGGGTAGATGAAAAATAGGTGCAAGCAAAGCTAAATATCACCCACTCTATGATTAAGAATGAGAAGAGTTTTGCAATCCGATCTCATTTAATCTAGCCTGAATAATTCATCAGTATTCTGCTGCGAGCCCTAATTTCTGCTCAAATAAGCCGATTAACTCAATTTTACATCTCAGTGAATGAAAATTCACTTTCATCGTGAAATTTTCTCTAATCAATTTATTATGAGCGAGTTAAGTGCTCTCGCGACGAATCGCATGAATTAATCAGGCTAGTTGTGGATTTCGGATTTATAAATTCAATCCCACTTTACCATCTTTGATCATTCCCAATTCTTCCCACCGATTATAAAGTTTGTCCTTGCGTGATTGTGCTGCTTCGAGTTGGTCGTGGACTTCTTTGTGCTTTTCGGGAGAATCTTTAAAGTTTTCAGGGTTGACAAAGAAGAACTGTAATTCTTCGATTTCTTCTTCAACGGCAAGGATTGTTTCTTCCATCGATTCAAGTTCTCGTTCTTCTTTCCATTTAAGTTTTCGTACTTTTGTTTTAGCGGATGAAACTGGCTTCTTTTCTGGCGGATCTTCTTCCACTTGCTCTTTGGCGCGCTGGGGTTGAACACGTTTACTCATATAATAGTCGTAATTGCCGACACTATAAATTACCTGAGCATTGTCTTCGAAAGCCAGGATGCCGGAACAAACACGGTTTAGAAAATAGCGATCATGACTCACCAAGAGCACACAACCTTTAAAGCGGATAAGGGCTTCTTCAAGAAGGGACAACGTTGATAGATCAAGATCATTTGTCGGTTCATCAAGAACAATGAAGTTACCGCCATTCTTGAGGATTTTGGCTAATAGCAAACGTGCTCGTTCACCACCGGATAGTCGGCTGACATTAGTCTTGATTCGCTCATCAGTAAACAGGAAGCGTTTCAAATAACCCCAAATCGAAATTCTCTCTTCCCCAAGCATAACAAAATCGTAGCCTTCTCCGATCTCTTCCACAACAGTCTTATCATCATTCAATGTTAATCGCTCTTGATCAACGTAGTTAAACTGGGTGTTTTGTGAAATTTTGACGGTTCCTTGTACTGGCTGAATCTTATCGATAATTGTTTTAATAAGTGTACTTTTTCCGACTCCGTTTGGTCCGACAATGCCAATCTTCGACCCCGGCTCAAATTCAAATGTCAGGTCTTTGAAAAGAACTGAGTCATCAAAAGACATCATTACATTTTTTAGTTTAACGACCCAATTGCCCATGCGTGCTGCCGGTGGAATGATAAGTTCAACATCAACCTCGTTTTCAGGCGCTTCCTGGGCAGCAAGGTCATAATAACGATTGACGCGAAACTGGGCTTTAGTTGTTCGAGCTTTCGGTCCACGCCTAACCCACTCCAACTCCTTCTTTAGAAACTTCAATCGCTTTTTTTCGGAAACTTCCTCGCGCTCCAATTGCTCAGCTTTGTTTGTCAGATAATTTGAATAATTACCCTTATAGGTCTGAAACTGACCGCGGCGGAGCTCAACGATTCGAGTTGAAATGCGATCAAGAAAGTAGCGATCATGCGTCACGAAGAGACATGTTCCCTTATAATCCTTTAAAAAATCTTCCAACCATTCAATCGATGTGGTATCAATATGGTTTGTCGGTTCATCAAGAATGAGCAAGTCCGGCTCGGATATTAACGCCTGAGTCAAGGCAACCCGGCGTTTTTCACCGCCAGACAGATTGCTGATTTCGCGTTTTTTTGGGGGACATTTTAATGCAGCGACGATACTATCAATCTTATGATCCAGATTCCAGCCATCAATTCGGGTTATTTCTTCCTCTAGTTCATATAATTTCTCGGAGTCGTGAGGTAGTGATTCGTATTCTGCAATCAAGTCCGTGATATGCCTCAATCCTTTACGGACGTTTTCATCGACAGTTTTAAGTTCATCAAGCATAAACTCTTGAGGAAGATATCCAATCGTCAGACCTTTTTTGCGCGTGATCAGGCCGTCATCGGGTTCTTCGAAACCAGTCAGTATTTTCATAAATGTCGATTTCCCGCATCCGTTCGAGCCGACTAACCCAACTCGTTCGCCCTCATGAATCGTCAATGCCGCCTTGTCAAGGATCGTTTGCTCGCCATATGCCATCTCTAAATTTTCAACCGCAATTGCTACTGCTTCGATCATTTATTGAATTCCTGTTTTTGTATTTTTGTGGTCGATTCACAACCGGTCATCCTAGCCTGGATTTTTCACAATGCTTCTATTACAAAAGTGTATATCTTATAAACTCAAAGTCTTAACTTCTCTTGCGAACTCAATGTTTCTTTCTGCTGGGCAGCAGAATCATCCGCTCGTCTACGTCAAACCACTGAATATAGGCAATCTAAGCTTTCTCACAACAAAGTTTGTGAGAAAACCGGGCTAGATAAGCTCGGCGTAAGTCCTTCGGCAGTGCAGGGAGCAGTTTTTGATGAAGTTTCGTTCACTTGGAAGTAAGTCGATCCCTCGGATTGACTTACGTTCAAGCGAACATAAATCCGCAAGAAATACCCATCCTTCGGGTTGTCTGTACAGGCGGATTTGCACCTACGGAAGATCGGGGTGTACCTCAGTGCACCCGCCCACTGTCAGAAGGTCAAACTCCATCCAGTACAGACAATGCACAGCCGAAGGACTTACGCCGAGCTTTATACAAAAAATAAAGAATTGTTTGGTGAGCAATTCATCAGTATTCTGCAGCGAGCCCTAATCTCTGCTCAAATAAGCCGATTAACTCAATTTATTATTAGCGAGTTAAGTGCTCTAGCGGTGAATCGCATGAATTAATCAGGCGAACTTTTGCAACCCTCATTTTCTAGTCAATTGCGAGATCCCGTTCCATCCTTTTTCTGGCGGATCCTTTTTTAGTTCTTTTATTCGTTCTAGGTAAATTGCTGCTGGTTTATCATTCGGGCAAATTTGCAAACATTTTTCGAAACTACTAGTTGCCTGACCCCATGCCATTTGTCTATATTCATCCAGGCCTTTTTCAAAGTGTTGGATAAGTTCCCCAGACTTCGGCGTTGACTTTTCTATTCGTCCCATTAACTCAAATATCCTTATCGGTTCTGCTTTTCCAATAACCTGAATTATATCCAATTCACGTGATCTGAAGGAATTCCCGATCATTTTTCTCGTGTCCTCGTTCATGATTATTGGAATGCCATACTGTTTGGCAACTCCCTTTAAGCGCGAGGAAATGTTGACTGTGTCACCAAGTACTGTGTAAGACTTTGATTGCTTCGAACCCATATTACCGACAATGAGAGATCCGGTAGCAATACCAATTCTGATTTCGAATCCTGAAGTACAGGTATCTTTATCAGCGTGTTCGAGCACAAGTTGCTCAATTTTCTTGAGATTTGCCACCTGGTCTAATGCCGCTTCGCAAGTTAATCGTGGATGTGCTTGTCCACTTGTAAAGGGTGGCCCCCAAAAAGCCATTACCATGGTGTCAATAAATTTGTCGAGAATACCATGATGTCGGGCAATCGGCTCGGACATCAATGTAAGATATTTGTTCATTATATCAATCTGTATTTCAGGCGCAAGCTGATCTTTAATCAAGCCCCAACCGATGATATCCGAAAAAACGACGGTCATGGCCTGTTTTTGGCCACCGGTTTCCGGAGCCGTTCCTTGATTAATGAGACTCTTAACGACCCGTGGATCAATATATTTACCGAAAGTGCACTTGATTTTTTCCTTGGCGATCAGCTCACCGACCATGGTCCGAAACGTATTTGCAAGCAGGCCGATTTCATCGTTGGAAATTCTTTCAATAGCCACATTTAAGTCTCCGCTATCAACAGCCCTCATCGCCGCTTTCAAGCTGTGAATCGGCCGAACTAAGCTGAGAGTGAGGGCATAAGCGATTACCAGCCCGAATATCACAGCGATGACTGTGGTCAGTATGTTGGTTCGCAATATTTGCTGTTGATGTTCGGTTGCCAAATTTGTAGAAGTGTAAATCCTCTCGTTCAAGTGAACACGAATAGCGTCGATCTCCTGATCAAAATGATCCTCTTCGATGGTCAGCTGGTCCTCAAGCAAATAAATCTCCCCATTTTCGCCCTTTTTTAGAAATTCGGCAATTTTCATGAAATGGCTGTAATACTCCTGGTATTCCTTTTCAATCTTGGCCAAATTCTGCTTGAGCGTGTTGAACATTTCGCTATGGGGTGGCTTAACTGCACTTTTGTCTCGTGCCGCCAGTAATTCGCGAATTTTGCTAATTTCGTTAAGGACCCGTCGATGATGCTCGGAAACGTTTCGAAATTCCTCGTCAATGTGCTCCTGAGGCAGCGGTTTAACTTCGAAGAGCCTCATAATCCGTTCCTGATATATCTCTTGTTTAAGAACGTGTAAATCCATCTGCGTTACATGATCGCCGAGAGGTATCGCATACTCCGCAAGATCGACGACTTCCCGGTTAATCGACCGCAATTGGATGTATGAATAAACGGTGATAAATTCGATCAACATGAGTATGCAAACGGCAATGCTGAATATTTTGAATATCAGGGGAATAGTGCGTTTAGTTTTTGTCATGTTTTGCCATCCATGAAAACACCATCCCAGCCGCTGCCCGGAGGCTTTTGGTTAAATAATTGAAGACGTTTTAGATAGACTTTGGAAGGACCATCGCCAGGTTTTAGTTTCAAACATGACTCAAAAAGACCTACAGCATTTTTCCAGGACTGATTTCTGTACGATTTAAGAGCGTCTTCAAATACATCTCGCAATTCCCTTGTACTCTCGTCCAGCTCACCTTTACGGCTCAGCAGTTCATAAACGTATTGCGGCCGTTGATTACCCCGTGCTGGCAGAAGGTCAATTTTTCGTGTCTCAACACTGTCGCCAGCGAGTTGCCGAGTTATCTCCGTAATCAGTATGTTCGTAGCATATGCTTTGTTGGCACCTTCCAATTCCTCAGCGATTTCCGCTGCTTCACCGATAATAGTAAAGGATTTTGATTGTTCAGAACCGATGTTTCCGGCAATCAACTCACCGCTTGCCAGACCCACCCGAATACTTATTTTGGGTAATCCTTTGCGGAAACCCATTATATCGGGCATTTTTCGGCGAAGTATTTCGAGTTGAGCAAATTGCTCCAGAGCAGCGATACAGGCCAATCTCGCGTGCTCCGATGGACTCGTGAATGGCGGCCCCCAAAAAGCCACGATCGCATCGCCAATAAATTTGTCGATGACGCCGCGATGACTCATGATAGGTTCATTGGCCAAATTGAGATATTCGTTGATTAAATTGACTAACCCGCCCGGTGTCAACATCTCACTAATCGCGCTGAAACCGGCAATATCGGAGAAAAATACGGTCATAACTTGTTTTTCATTATTAATCTGACCCGCCGACTCCCTGACGAGTTGGTCAACGATTCGCGGATCAAGAAACTGGCCAAATGTAGCCTTGATACGCTCTTTATCCCGGATATCCCGAACCATATTATTAAACACATGTGTTAAATCACCAATTTCGTCTTTTGATCGTATTGGCAATTGAACTTCAAGATTTCCAGCCTCCACGGCCTGGGTCCCTTCGAGCAGTAACTTAATCGGCCGGACAATACCAGCCGTGATGGCATAGGCAAATAATAATCCGAATATCGTCGTAAAGGCAACGATGGCTACGTTTACATTTAAGGCATGGTTTTCAAGAGCTTCGACTGAACTCGCTGATTCGTTCGTCAGTTTTTCCAGGTGAATTAGAAAGTTTCCGATTTGATCATCAGCATTTTCCCGTTCCGTTTCAAGTTCATTTTCCAGCAGACGTGCGTCGTGTTGCTTGCCTCCGGCAAGTAAATGAATGATTTGTCGACCCTGATCGTGAAATTTCTGATGCTGTTCTTCAATATTCCGGAGTACCGGTTCAAAGCGAGCAAATTCGACAATTTCGTGGCGTTCATCCATATGATTCAGTGCATCGTTTGCAAGACGTATTGCCGTTTGAATCTGATTATCAATCACTGCATTGCGGTCTTCAAATCTCTTATGACTGTCCTGAATTCGGTCGTGATTCGGGGGGGTAACTTCGTATAATCGAAATATTCGCTCCAGATCGATTTCCTGTTCCGCGATCTCAGAGTCAATTCCAGCAATCATATTTCTCAAAGGTATAGAATATCTAGATATCTCGACTAATTCGTTCGACACTTTTTTCGCCAGTTGATAACTTAGAAAACTAGTGCCAATCAGCATGATAAGAAGGCCTACTGCGATACCGAAGATTTTTACGCCTATCGGAATTTTTTTGAAGGATGGATTCATTGGTGCCTTTGCAGGGGAAGAAATGTTGACCTGTCTCTAACCTGATTAATTCTGTCGGCAAGTTAAGTCAAGTGAAGGAGGATGTCAATTTCATTTTAATGAAAGAGATGCGTGAAAGCTGCTTTTGCAACCACCCTCCGTTAAGTATGTGGCAAAGGTTTACCTGAACTGTCCACAAATAGTAAACGGATTAACGTTTATTTGTAACTGCCGAAATTTTACATGGTGCCTGATTTGTGGAGTAAATCTTTCGTGCTGTAACCTGTTATACTTATTCATTGCCGCGAAGTGACCGATGCGTTAACTTACATTCATTGGCCAGCGGGTAGCAATAATGTTAATTGCTGCGACACAAAATTGCCAATGATTTTTCTGATGATACAATAGGGCCTATTATTCACAGACTACAGCCTCAAATACTTCACCACTTGAGCCGTTTTCCTCTTAAATCCTTTGTCACGTTTAAGCATCTGATTTATTTTGTATCGTCTTGATGATAAACCGCCGGAACTTATCCCTAACTTATTTGAAATTTCCACAAGACTATAGCGACATCGGCAGAATTTTACAGAAAGGTAGATTAACATCTCACGTGCCTTATTTCCCCGTTGATTAGGTAAAAGTAAATCCTCTTCCTCAACCTTATAGATTTCTGCGATACGTTGCACTAATGTATCAAAATCAATCCGTGAACCTTTTTTTCTTGCTTGATCTTGATCGGTTGGTAAATCTGGTTTATTTGAGGCTTCAGTGAGATTTTGGCGGTACTTATTGATAAAACTATGACTTCCTAAAATACAACGAGCAGCAGCAGCTCTAAATGGATCCTTTATATCTCCGATAAGCCCTCTCTCAACATATTCAGCATAATTGCTTTGTTGTTCCTTCAGTCGACTCCCCCAACGAGATAACAAAGACTTTCGATCGAACCACTGAGGACAGATGCTTAATCCGACTAGCGAACGATAACTACTCCACTTAAATTCACGAAGCAGCTTAACGCGTTCACAAAATTCGGCGTTATTCATTGCATTTGTTTTTACTGGATTTAAATGGATATAGCGACTTACTATCGAACCATACCTGTCTTCTTCAACCAATAAACTTTGAAATCTACCCTGGAATAAATGACCGGATCGTCTATCTCGTCGATTTTTAGATATGGTATATGAGGTGAGTAGCGATTGCATGAACTTTGACAGATTTCCATTAGGTGTACTAAGATATAAATGAAAATGACTCGGCATTAGGCAATAGCTTCGCATTTCTACGTTATAAGATTGGCTCAACTCACCCAACTTCTCTATAAATAGTTTATAATCGCTATCATCCTGGTAAATCTTATTGTAATTTTTTCCTTGATTCATTACGTGATAACACGCGCCTGGAAATTCAATACGTAACGGTCTAGCCATGACAAAGCCTTTTTCCACTGGTATTATTTGCCCACCTCAAATGCGGTAAAAAAGTGACTTCAAAACGCAATGATCAAATAACAGGTATGACCCTGAGGGCTCCTGAATTGTTTACAGAAGTAGTCATTGTTAATTTATTTAAAGTACCCAATAGTAAAAATACTTCGCATAAGTAATACCACAATTTGACTATCACCATCACACTTAAATCCTAGACAGTGATTGGCGTATAACATAATTAAAAACATGGAGTTGCATGAAATGTATTGTTGCCATTCGGCACATGAATTCAAATAACAGGTGTGACTCAAAAATAAAAAATTTTGAAAAATATGTTTGTATTGATTTTTTTTTTCGCAATAATAAGAGGTACAACAAATGCAACAAAGGCAATGAATGCGCGGCATGCGCGCCGCGTGTCAGCCCGCCCATCCGTTGTTATTCGATAATAAATCAGGAAACGTTATGAATAAAAAAAATTGGGAATTAATTGAACAAAACAAGATCAATAAATGGTAATATCTCGATGGAATCTATTTGCTATTAAAAAAATAAAATGCAACACGACAACTATTCGAACAAATAAAGAATGCTTTAAATGCAACGAATGCATCAAGAGTCCTCAAAAAATGACTGCTTGTTACTATATTCAGATACTGCATAATGCCTGTTTATTGGTGATGATGAAAGGAATAAATAATGATTAAATCTATTGACAATTTATCAAAAAAAATAAAAAAAATATTTAAATCTGGTGAGGATTTTAAGAAAGATTGTGATAGCAATAGTGAAAATCCCCTGTTAGGCAATTTGACGCAAAACCATATCGTTTCCAGATTTCCGTTATCTGAAGGACAAAAAGCACTGTGGCTGCTTTATCAAATGTCTCCAGACTCGGCCGCATATAACACCGGATTTGCTTGGCGTATTCGGACAAAAATGGATGCCAGATTATTGCAAGGTATGATCCAGAAACTTGTCAAAAAACATCCTTCATTAAGAACGACATTTGCAGTCCATTCGGATGGGGTACCCGTACAGTGTGTTCATGAAAATATTCGTTTAGATTTCAGACATATTGACTGTGCAGATAGAACGGGAATAGATGTTGAGAGCGCATTGGAAGAGTTAATGCACCAGCCATTTAACCTCAAGTCAGGTCCTATATCCAGATGGGCATTATTAACTGCTTCTGAGTCAGAGTCTATTTTTTTCATGGGCATCCATCATATTGGAGTGGATATGTGGTCTATTATGGTTCTGATGAATGAATTTTCAGAATTATATTCAATACTAAGAGCACCTTCTTCCATGGGGCATGACACGAAACTCCTGAAAATAGTCCCATCACCTGAATTTTCAGAATATTCTAGCTATGTTGAATGGCAAGAGGAAATGATTAAGGGACCACGAGGCGCTCGTCATGCCAGATATTGGAAAAAACAATTAGCCGGCGATCTACCTCTCTTGAACCTGATGACAGATAAACCCAGACCGCCAATCATTCAGCACAAATGTAAGAGTCATACGATATACCTGCCGTTTCGTCTTATAGCGGAACTTCGAACATTGGCAAAACGAGAAGATGTCAGCTCTTTTACGATATACCTTGCAGCATTTCAGACACTGCTTCACCGCTATACCGGACAGGAGAAAATCTTTACCGGCACACCCGCGACCAATGGCATTCGGGATTTGAATTATAAAGAAGTTGTCGGCTATTTCGTTAATCCCATTGCCTTGAAAGCCGATTTTTCTGAAGACCCTTCATTTATTGATTTTCTCAAGCAAATCAATAAAACAGTCTCATTATCTCTGTTTCATCGGGATTATCCATTCCCATTGATTGTTGAAAAACTTCAGCCCGAACGCGATCCCAGTCGTTCGCCAGTGATACAATCATCAATCGTATGGAATGACCCTAACTACTTCATCAACACCGATACTCCATTGGTTACCCAGGGGAAAAACGATAAGGAAATATGGAAGATTGGCACTCTGCAATGGGAACGCTTGCAGCTTCCCAACACAAATCACAATTTTGATTTGAATCTGGTGGTTAACAATATCGAAGGGAAAATTTCACTGTCTCTGGAGTACAATACGGAATTATTCGAAGAAGATACAATCAAACGCATGACTGGTCATCTTCATTTTCTGCTTGAGGCAGTTGCGAAAAATCCTGAACAAGCCTGTTCTCAACTGCCTCTATTGACGAAACTGGAGAGACACAAATTGCTGAGTATCTGGAATGACACCGCAACTGACTACCCCAAAGATACTCCTATCCATCAAATTTTTGAATCTCAAGTAGAAAAGACTCCAGAAGCGATTGCCCTTGTGTTTGAAGGACAGCAGTTGACTTATTGTGACCTCAACTGCAAAGCAAATCAATTAGCCCGCCATCTTGTATCGCTCGGAGTTGGGTCAGAGGTTATGGTCGGGATTTGCGCAGACCGTTCTCTGGAATCAATTATAGGTACACTTGGCATCTTAAAAGCGGGTGGTGCTTATGTTCCTCTTGATCCATCCTATCCAAAAGAACGCTTAAGTTTCATGCTGGAAGACACAAAAGCACCGGTACTATTAATTCAAAAGCATCTTTTGAAAAATTTCCCTAAAATCAAATCTCAGATTGTTCTACTTAATAATAACTGGAAGCAATTTGCTGAACACAAAACTCATAATCTTGGAACCACAGCGGGTCCGGAAAACCTTGCCTATGTCATGTATACGTCGGGATCGACAGGCCGTCCTAAGGGAGTCTGTGTTACTCATAGAAACGTAGTTCGACTCGTCAAGGATACAGATTGGGTCAATTTAACAGCGAATGAGATTTTTCTCCAATTTGCTCCTATCTCGTTTGATGCAGCAACATTTGAAATTTGGGGGTCTCTCTTAAACGGAGCACAATTGGTGATTTATACACCTGGATTTCCTTGTCTGGAGGAATTCGGAAAATTTATTGTGGAAAATGGGATCACAACACTATGGTTGACAGCGGGACTGTTCCACCAGATGGTGGACCATCACATTGAGACTTTAAGAGATGTCCGACAATTGGTTGCTGGAGGCGATGTGCTGTCACCCAGGCATGTTCAAAAGGTCTGTGATGAATTGAAAGAATGCCAATTGATTAACGGTTATGGTCCAACTGAGAACACCACATTTAGCTGCTGTTTTACTGTAGATCGCTCCAAAACATACGAGTCATCGGTCCCTATTGGGCGACCAATAACTAATTCTCGGGTTTTTGTTCTTGACCGCGATTTACAACCTGTTCCTATCGGGGTCCCGGGAGAACTTTATACAGGGGGTGATGGTGTGGCACGAGGCTATCTTAAACGTCCGGAATCGACTGCTGAGAGGTTTATACGAAACCCGTTTACTGATTGCCCAAGCGACTATCTTTATAAAACCGGTGATTTAGTTTGTTATCTTCCAGATGGAAATCTTGAGTTTTTGGGGAGAATTGACACGCAAGTGAAGTTTCGTGGGTTTCGTATTGAACTTGCTGAAATTGAAACATTGTTAGCCTCCCATCCGGCTATATGTGAGACTGTTGTTCTTCTCCGCGAAGATATACCGGGTCATAAACGCCTGGTTGCCTATATAGTACCCTCCAGCGAGCGCTCACATGGGGATGATGATCTACGAATTTTCTTACGAAACAAACTGCCCGAGTATATGATTCCTTCTGCTTTTATTAGTTTGGAAAGGTTGCCATTAACAGCAAATGGTAAAGTCGACCGTAAATCTCTTCCAAGTGTTGAAATGAACAGCGAGAAATCAAAACCAACGTGTACAAAGCCTCAAAGTGAAATTGAAAAGGATATTACAAATGTGTGGCAGAATGTGCTCCATATCGATCATATAGGTGTTAATGATAATTTTTTTGATCTTGGCGGGCACTCATTGCTTGTGGCCCAGGTTTACACCCAATTACCCGAACACGTAAAAAAACGATTAAAAATTGTCGATTTATTTATGTATCCAACAATCAGAAAACTGTGTGTGTTCTTAGGAGAATGTCAGTCCTCTCAGGTAACCTTTGAGGAAGGGAAGAACCAAGTAAAACAAACCGATGAAGAAGATAAAACACTGAAACAAGATGCGTGTTCGAAAATTGCCATCGTTGGGATGGCCGGGCGATTTCCGGGAGCTGAAAATCCGGATGAATTTTGGGACAATGTCAAGAATGGTGTGGAATCAATTACCCAATTTACTGATGAGGAGATGGAGCGAGAACGAATTGATCCTATCATCTGGAATGATGCGAATTATGTCAAAGCATCTGGTGTCTTGAATGAAGTGGATAAGTTTGATGCTGATTTTTTTGGCTTTTCTCCACGTGAAGCTCAAATTACTGACCCACAACATCGGCTTTTTCTTGAGTGTGCCTGGGATTCATTGGAACACGCTGGCATCGATCCGGAACGGTTTGATGGGGCTATTGGCGTTTATGGTGGTACGGGATCCAATAGCTATTATACCTATCATTTGGCGCCTAACACTTCTTTATTGAAAACCGTTGGCCAATACCCAATTTTAATGGGCAATGAAAAAGATTTTCTCTGCTCACGTATTTCATACAAGTTAAACCTGAATGGTCCCGGTGTAACTGTGCAAACTGCATGTTCAACATCCTTAGTCGCGGTACATATGGCGTGTCAGGCACTTATTTCCGGGGATTGCGACGTGGTATTAGCAGGTGGAGTATCTCTCGGTGATTTGCAAAAAGGGTATTTATACGAGGAGGGCATGATACTATCGCCGGATGGTAAATGTAAAGCTTTTGATACCGAAGCAAAAGGCACTGTTCCTGGACAAGGAGTTGGCATGGTTGCTCTGAAACGTCTGGAAAATGCAGTAAATGATGGTGATTTTATCCATGCAGTCATCATTGGCTCAGCTTCAAACAATGATGGTTCTGATAAAATCGGATTTTCTGCACCTGGAGCAGCCGGGCAGGCGGATGTAATCAAATCTGCTCATACTATGGCCAAGGTATCTCCAGGATCAATTTCTTATATTGAGGCCCATGGGACAGGAACACCAATGGGGGATCCGATCGAGATTGCTGGCCTGACCCGGGCTTTTCGATCTGAGTCGAACAAATCACAATTTTGTGCAATTGGTTCGGTAAAACCAAATATTGGTCATCTCGATGCTGCTGCCGGTGTCACAGGGCTAATTAAAACGGCGCTAGCGCTTAAACACAAAATTCTTCCCCCCAGTATCCATTTCATATCCCCCAATCCCGCAATCAATTTTGACGATAGTCCGTTTTATGTGAATTCCAAGGGGAGACCGTGGATGACAAAGAACGGCCCGCGTCGTGCTGGCATCAGTTCGTTTGGTCTGGGAGGAACAAATGCTCATGTTGTCTTGGAAGAAGCACCAAAAATGAGACATTCAAAAGAAGGTCGTCCTTACAATATTCTAACACTGTCAGCGAAAACTGAATCAGCACTGGTACAAATGACGTATAATTTGGCGAAATTCCTTGAGAAAAATAAGGAGAAAAATTTCAATGATATTGCCTATACTTTACACGTCGGACGAACGTCGTTTCCACATCGTAAAGTTCTTATATGTGAAAATATCGACATGGCAATGGAGGAACTTAAGGCAGGTCAGTCTCAGGAAACACTATCGGGTATTTGTTCGAATACTCCTTCTCAAATAGCATTTTTATTTTCTGGACAGGGGACTCAATACGCTAGCATGTGTCGACAAATATACGACGTTGAGCCAACATTTCGAAGAACAGTAGATAGATGTTACGATATTGCTCAGAAAATTGACCCCGAGATATTCAACCGATTCAATGATATTGATAATAAAACGACAGAAACAATTAGTGACAAATCTGAATACACACAAATTAATGTATTTATAGTTGAATATGCGCTTGCACGGTTAATGCAGGAATGGGGAATTCAACCCGCCTATATGATTGGCCATAGTCTGGGTGAATATACAGCCGCATGTCTCAGCGGTGTGTTTTCGCTCGAAGATACTTTAAGAATTGTTACCTTAAGAGCAAAACTAGTATTTCAACACGTACCTCCAGGTGATATGCTTTCGATCAAAGACTCGGAACAGAATATTGACAAAGCAATTGCTGATCTGTCTCTGCGAAATGACGTGTCTATAGCCGCGATTAACAGTCCCTTCCGCTGTGTGGTATCGGGTAGTACTCAAGCGATCCAGCTATTAAAGGAGAATTGTGACACCAACAAAATTAATTGTCATCTGCTTTCGACGTCTCACGCGTTTCATTCGCAAATGCTTGAACCGATTCTGACACGATTTGAGAAAGGGTTTCGAATTATTTCGCTTTCTGTACCAACAATTCCATTTGTCTCCAGTGTCACCGGGACCTGGATAACGGGTGAGGAAGCTACTGACCCAAAATACTGGGTTAGACATTTGCGTAAAACGGTTCAGTTTTCCAAGGGATTAAGTACTCTTTACAATAAAGAAGAGAACATGATTATGTTGGAAGTGGGACCTGGGAATGTATTGAGTACGCTCGCACGCCAAAACCCAGATAAATCAAGAAACCACGTCGTCCTATCAACCACTCATCATCCAGATGAAGAAGATCACGATTCCGCATTTTTATTGCAAACTCTTGGTCTCCTTTGGTTGGAAGGAATACCAATTGATTGGAGCGGATTCCATTGCCATGGACAACGATATCGGATTCCTCTGCCCACCTATCCGTTTCAGCGTGAACGCTATTGGATTAACGCTCCTAAACAAGATGTTCGCCCTGATTTATTTGAATTAAAGGAGCAGTATGTTTCAGCAGATGAAATAGATAGTGAAATATCTGCATCCCGCGCACATTTACATAATGACTATGTCATGCCCAGGGACGAGATTGAAAAAACCATTTTTAATATTTGGTGTAAGTTTCTTATGATCCGGGAAATCGGAATTCATGACAACTTTTTTGAATTGGGTGGAGATTCAATGACAGCAATCGGTGTCCTCAATCAACTCAAAAAAGTATTGGATATTTCTTTCTCGCCTCACATCATTTTAAACCATCCAACGATTGCTAAACTTGCAGATTATATAAAAGAAGAAACTGTGAATAATGTGTCTATGGGCAATACTATACACCATTCATTGATTACCGAAATCCAAGCTGGTAACAGTAATTATCTGCCTCTGTTTTTGGTTCATCCATTAGGCGGACACGTATACTTTTATCATCAACTAGCACAAAATCTGGATCCATCACGACCGGTTTATGGAATTCACGCACACGGTTTGGATGGAACTGATAATCCTATCAATACTATTGAAGCATTGGCAAACGTTTACATAAAGGAAATGAAGACCATTCAACCTCACGGGCCGTACCAGATTGGGGGTGCATCATTCGGTGGAATCGTCGCCTATGAAATGGCAATTCAACTCAAAAGAATGGAAGAAGAACTCCCATTTGTAACTATGATTGACAGTCCGGGTCCCCATCATATGCCAATTCTTCCGGAAGATTCCAGCGGCCTTTTGGCGCTCATATTTAGAAACCTGTCACTTTCACCGGAAAAACTAAGAAAAATGGATACAAATCAGCAAATTGATTACGTACAGCAACAGGCCAAATCAATTTATGGTCATACCGACGTTTTACCGCCAGATTTCGGCACCACCTTTTTTGAAGTCCTCAACGCTCATACCAAAGCCATGTTCGGCTATTCACCCGGAAAATTAGATGGAGATATCCTGTTTTTCAAACATTCAGAATATCGTGACGAATATGCTGCAACCCCGGAGTTGGCTTGGGTGCCTTTAGTAAAAAATATGGAAATCGTTAAAGTTGGGGGGGATCATCTTACCATGCTGTTTACGCCTCATGTAGACACAATAGCCGAGTTTCTTGATCAATTCTTAATGAAAATTATAAAGGGAAAACAATGAAACTATTTTCCGATTTATTAGGAGATATATATAAAAAATCTCCATTGCAGAAGAAAAAAATTGAGAAAATGCTGTCTCGGCAGGAAGAAACATTTTTTGAGGAAGCAGATCAATTCGTGGAGGAATATAGCCGGTATTTACGCTCTCAAGATATCTCAATAGACAGTGCTGTGGATGCATATGTAGGAATGTGCAATAAAATGTTAAAGTACCAAATAAAGTTCATGCAGACAGGGACATATCCTACTAGTTCGATCGATGAAACATATCAGGATGTTTATGGTAATAGGGAAACAATGACCTCGTATATGATCGGATTGGCCCTGTCTCAATATCTATGGGATAGTCACTATGAGATACTGACATTTTTTAAACACTCAATGGCAACCGAAAGCAACAGCATCAAAACGTATCTTGAAATTGGTCCCGGACATGGTTTATATTTAAAGTCTGCGCTTGAACACCAGCCTCCCGAAACAAAAGCTATCGCCGTTGATATTAGTCCTGCATCTCTGGACATTACGAAATCTATTATACAATTAGCAATGCCTGATAGGGAAGTCGAATACTATAATGAAGATATGTTGAAATTGGAACTGGATAACCAATGTAGTTTTATCACAATGGGAGAAGTTATTGAACATGTTTATGAACCTGATTTGCTTCTAACGAAAGCCTGCCGTCTTCTCAGTTCAGATGGAAAAGCATTTATTTCTACATGCGTTGATGCTCCCATGGTAGATCATCTTTATCATTTCACTTCAGTGGACCATATTCGAAGCATGCTTTCTGATTGCGGGTTTTCTATCATAGAAGAACGAATATTGCCTGTAGAGGATCTGCCGATGAATGAAATCGTTGCCAGGAAAATTACAATTAACTACTGTGCAATGGTGAGCAAAATTGGGCAGAAATAATTTTAAAGATATAGGTACATTTCATCACATTGGAATTGCAGTTAACGACTTTGACAAGTCATTAAGGTTTTATCAAAATATTGGTTATACTAGCACCCATACTAACGAGA
The DNA here is from genome assembly GCA_021772675.1 of Verrucomicrobiota bacterium. Lineage (GTDB taxonomy): Bacteria > Verrucomicrobiota > Lentisphaeria > JABSQK01 > JAJFLO01 > JAJFLO01. The sequence goes on from JAJFLO010000578.1 coordinate 19,495, forward strand.
TTAGGGATGAGATGCAAAAAGTGGAGCTCTTTTTTCTTACTCATGACATTTTTCCTGATATTGAATTAGTGAAACCTTATGACAGTCAATCACCTATAAAAAACTATCTAAAGGATAACGAACCAACAATTTATCATTTTTGTTATCAAGTTGAGGACTTTGAAGAAACTACCGAGATTTTAAAGCGAAATAATCGGATATTTTGCGTTAGTTCTCCCACAGATGCAATCCTATTCAATAATAGACCTGTTACTTTTTACTATATTAATGGAGTAGGATTAGTCGAGCTATTAAAAATTGACAATCAATGAAATATTCAGAAATATTAAAAAAGAACAGTGAGTTGGGTGTTAATCTTTATTCTGCAGCTAACTCCATCGTGGTGCTTTCAAATATTACCATCCATCAAATTAAGGAGATCCTCGAATACCCTCAACGAATGAATGGGATAAACGCTAATGTCGAGATGGGGAACCATGACAACATTGTTCAAGACAGCCTAAAGTTTCAGGATTCAAATCTTGTCATCATTTTTTGGGAACTTTGTAATCTTATTGATGGTTTAACATTCAAAATTGAATTATTCAATAAAATTGAATTTAATGAAATTCTTGATAAGACAAAATCAGAAATTGACTTGGTTCTTAAGAACCTTCAAAACGCTCCCTTAGTTTTATTCAATCGATTTAGCCCTCTGTTGTTTTCCAATTCAAGCATTCGAAAAAGTAATTTTGAACGGTTCGCAGATTGTCTGAATCATTACCTGGAGGAAACAATATCGAATAATGTGAAATTGATTTCAATTGAAAAGGTGATTGCTGAGATAGGTATTTATGAAAGTTTAGACCACAGATATTACTATTCGTCAAAGGCACCATATACGGTTTCATTTTTTAAGGCCTACTCTGAATATGTAAAGCCGATTATTATGGCAGCGAATGGTAAAGCCAAAAAAGCATTGATATTTGATTGTGATAATACCTTGTGGAAGGGCATTCTCGGTGAAGATGGCTTTGATCACATTGATATGTCCACTGAAAACCGTGATGGCTCCATCTTTCATGAGATTCAAAGTATATCAATAGCCTTGAGTAAACAAGGTGTTTTGATTGGGTTATGCAGTAAGAATAATCCTGACGATGTTGAAGAGGTACTTATATCCCACCCGGATATGTTGCTGAGAAATGAACATATCGCCGTCAACAAAAGCAACTGGTCAAACAAAGTTACGAATCTGCGACAGATTGCTCAGGAATTAAATATCGGGCTAGACAGCCTGGTGTTCGTGGATGATTCACCTTTTGAAGTGAATTTCATACGAGAACAACTACCAGAAGTCACAGTGTTGCAAGTACCAGAGAAACTCTATGAATATCCGAAAATGTTACGAGAAAATGTTGGGTTATTTTATAATTTGTCAGTAACTGCCGAAGATCGAAAGAAAACTGAAATGATTAAACAGCAAATAAATCGGGAACGTATCAAAAATGAGTTTGAAAGCATAGATGACTATCTTAGTTCATTAAGATTAGGTATTACAGTTTATCAGGATGATACAACAATTTCCCAGCGTATGGCCCAGTTAAGCCAGAAGACCAACCAGTTTAATCTGACAACGAAACGATATACAGAGGAAGAGATTCGTAACTACATAACACAAAATGGCACTAATGTCTTTTCGTTTTCGGTTTCTGACAAGTTTGGAGATAATGGCGTATGCGGACTGTGTATCGTAAATTTAGATGGTGGATCGCAAACAGCAGAGATCGATACATTCCTAATGAGCTGCAGAGTAATAGGCCGAAATATTGAATATGCATTTATGAATTATTTAATTGAATACCTGACGAGTCGTAAAATAAAAATGATTAGGGGCAGGTATGAAAAAACGCTGAAAAACAAACAGGTCGAGCAATTTTACGAAACATGTTCATTCAGTACATCTGAAAAAAAAGATAAAGTTAAAAGCTTCAAACTAAATATTAATCAATACAAACCAAAAAAATTAGGCTATATAGAGGTGAAAAATGGAAGATAGAATTAAGACTGTCATGTCAGCGGTACTTGATGTATCAATGGATCAAATAAATAATAATACATCACCCGAGAACGTAGAAGTTTGGGATTCCCTCCGGCACATGAATCTAATCGTTGCTTTGGAGGAAGAGTTTGAATTGGAATTCAATGATGATGATATTGTCGAAATGCTTAATTATGGATTGATAAAGAATATTATTGATCAAAGGCTGGCCACCCTAAGTCACTAAAAAGTAGCTCGGCGTTGCCGCTACGCTAATTCGCTTTGGCGAATTGCCGTCTAACATATCTAGATTTGATCTCACTTCTTTTTAGTCCTAACTTCCAGAGTTAGGAATGTATATCTCCTTGAAAATAATATATTTAAGAAATTCAAGTTTGTTGATTACTGGGTACGTTACATTTTTAATTTCAAGAGTTGGAATGCTTTTTTCTGTATAGGTGATTTCAAAGTCAT
>JAJFLO010000579.1 GCA_021772675.1 Verrucomicrobiota bacterium
TATCGAATATCGAACAAGAAATTATGAATGACGAAGGAAAAAACTTCATGATTCTACATTCCTTGTTCGATATTCGATATTATTTTTTTTGCAGTTTCTATCACAGCATACTCAAAAGTGTAAACTATCTTGTGAAGCATCTCGGTTTTTAAATGCTTTTTGATATGCTTGTCATGACACATCTCGATATTTTCCTCTCTGATTATGATCTGAATCAATATCATCAAAACTCACCCGTATTATATGGCAAATGCCAATCCGCTTAATCTTATCAAATCTCCCAATTTTAATAAAAAACCACTTTTTTTGTAACCACTGTCTAAATTCAAACGACTATTAGATCAATACATCACGGCAGCCGTTTTATTAACAACAAAAAAACACACAAAACATATAAACAAAGGTTACAGAAATGAAAAATAAGGTTATCTATTTGTCCATCTTTCTTGCAGTCGGATTAACTGCTACAATCATACATGCACGACCATTCAGCAAATGGCGCAATTGTGCTCCACATGACGGATGTGGAATTAGTATGATACATCATTTGAAAGCACTTGATCTTTCAAAAGAACAAAAAGGTAAAATTGCCATCATACTAAAAGGTGTACGTTCTGAAGCCACATCACTGGTTGATGATCTGGCCGAATCACACACGGCTGTGGCAAATGAAATCCATAGCGACAGTTTCAGTGAAACGGCGATACGTGCGGCTTCAACAAACCACGCTGCTATTAAAGAAGATCTAACGGTTTTGATCGCTCACGTTCTTGCTGATATAAAAGAAACCTTAACTCCCGATCAGGAAATTGAACTGAATTCACTCCTGTCTGAGTTTGGAGAGACGATGGACACCAAGAAAGATTTTGCCCGTCTTAGAATAAATAAATGGATCGAACGGCATGATACATCCGATAACTAACCTGAATAATTCATCAGGCTAATGCCATGTTAAATTAACATTTGGGAAAAAATTATGCAGCACCAATCCTCATACACGGATTGGTGCTGTGTTTTCGAACTTACCCGGCTTCGCCGGGGTTTTCGTCTCACATCAATTGTAACTTAAAAACAAGTGCTTATACAATCAAATCAACGAAAAACTCGGACGGGGTAAGGTTTGTAGTCCCGTCTTTAGACGGAAGCCTCAGATGAGCTTTAGCGAGTCAATAGTAGCACGCACTCGCTGAAGCGTCGGTAAAACTTCCGCCTGAAGACGGGACTACAAACACACTCTCCTCCATGACAATGGTTTCATTGAATATGTATTTTTTGACAATAACAATGACTTAAAATACACTACCTATACTATGAACAACCGGCTTCGCCTGGGCTTTTATCTGCAAATAGTAACAACGATAGGTAACGGTTCACAGGATTCAAGGTTCAAGGTTTCCGACAGCGGATTGAAAACTAAGAACATAAAGCCATGTTGCAGGGTTGTTTCTTGAAGATTTTTAACCCCTGAACCTTGAACGTTGAACCCCGTGAACGGTTTTTAAAATACAAATTCTTATACAATCGAGTAATAAGGTACGTTTATATATGAGTTCAGTGACACAACCCAATTATATATGGAAAATCTTACAACACATGTACTCAATGTCCATGGCCCATGAATTAGAAGATAACATTTCATATAAAGATCAAAATGTTATTAACGGGATACTTAATGGTAATATTGATTCATTTGAAATCATCATACAGAAATATCAATCTTATGTTTTTAGTGTTGTAAATCGTCAAATCCCTGCTCAGGATGTAGAAGAAGTTGCACATGAAGCATTTCTGCGGGCATACAAATCACTAAACTCATTTAAGCAAAAAACCGAGTTTCGATATTGGCTAGCGACCATTACAATTCGGACTTGTCGTGATTATTGGCGAAAAATTTATGCGCACAATAAAGTCATTTCAGGGGACCTTGCAGAAGAGACTAAAGAAAGTTTAAGCGAATCTCTCCAAGGTTTGGCGATCGAACAATTTAACCGTCAAAAATATACACGGGAGCTGAAAGATCTGCTGGATTGGAGCCTCGGACAGTTGTCTGTTGATGATCGATTAGTCGTGTCACTTGTAAATTTAGAAGGGTATTCAATCGAGGACGCAGCGACACATTTAGGACTGAGTAAAGCAAACGTAAAAGTTCGTGCATTTCGCGGCCGACGCAAGATTCAAAAACTGATTTCACAGCTTTAGCCTGGATTATGCTTAGCGCGGCATAGCCGCAACCAAAAGAACAAAGATTTTTGCCCACGAATCACGCGAATCTTCACGAATAGAACGAAGACAAGAACCGTATCCACGGTTTCGCTCCGCGTAACCGTGGATACAAATTCGTGAAGATTCGAGTGATCCGTGGGCAGCTTTTTAAAATTAGTAATTAGCCGTAACGCTGATAGTTAAGACGCAAACCTTGCCAAAAAAACAAGTTTTTGATGGATAGTAGTATAAAGTTTTGTGATGAGAGTTATTAGATTGCGTTAAATCAATGAATTATGAATATTATTCGCGTGCAGGCTTCCAGCTCGTAGAGGCTACAGCTCGGAGAGAATAGTGTTGAAAATCCGCCGTGGTGGGTGGAAACTATTTCGAACCCTTAAAAATTTATAACTGTTGATTTCACGCAATATAATGACTCGTAATAGAAAGTTTATGAATAATCCAGGTTAGAGAGATAGACATGATTAATAAAAAGAACACATTCGATCAAGTGGAAGAAGAATTGCAATTTGCATATAAAAACGGTGCCGGGGTAGAACCCGGTCCTGACTGGCACACGAATGTTATGCATAATATTCGCAAGCTGAACTCAGAGTTAAGCGATAATGATCACAGTGACGTTATATCATTTTATATTATTAAATCTGCATATTTTGCTGCTGCAGCGGCACTCATCGTTGTGGGGCTAATATTACAAACCGGCACCTTTGCTTATCTTGACAGCGGAGGCTGGTTACTCAATGAAACATTTACAATTATTCCCAATTAGCCTGCATAATGCAGGTTAGCAATTGAGGATGCTTCACCCTAAGCTCGAAAAAGTAGTTTACACTTTTGTTAAAAAATATTGCTTTCATTTAAATTGAATATCGAATATCGAACAAGAAATTATGAATGACGAAGGAAAAAACTTCATGATTCTACATTCCTTGTTCGATATTCGATATT
>JAJFLO010000580.1 GCA_021772675.1 Verrucomicrobiota bacterium
TATCGAATATCGAACAAGAAATTATGAATGACGAAGGAAAAAACTTCATGATTCTACATTCCTTGTTCGATATTCGATATTATTTTTTTTGCAGTTTCTATCACAGCATACTCAAAAGTGTAAACTATCTTGTGAAGCATCCCAGCAATTGGACGAAAAGTCCAAAAAGAATATTAAAGGAATACCGATGAATAAAAAACCTTATAAAATGATAATCGCCGTTAGTATCATCTTTATCTCCGGGATATGTATTGGCGCGGCCAGCACATGTTGTTTCTTAAAATCTCGCTTTGATAAAATGAGGTATGGCACACCGCAAGACCGTGAAGAACATATGATGTGCGTGCTCGATTGGAAATTAAAACTCGATGATCAGCAGGAAGAACGAATTCGTCCCATAATTCGTAAAGTCGGCATAGATCTTCAAGATCTGAGGTCTCAATTGCAACCGAAAATCATGGTGATATTAGACAAGGGCTATGAAGATATTTCAGTCGAGTTAACAGATCAACAAAAAATAAAATGTAAGACCTTTCACGAAAAGATGAAATCAAATTGGCAATGCAGCATCCCTGGCAATTAACCCGGATTTCGAGTGTGTATTCAAAATGTGAGTGACAAATAGTAAATCGGCCATTCCTGGCTGAATAACATGTGGGCAGCCAAGAATGACCGCATTACTTTTAACTCAACCCGAGCATTCACCAGAGTTACTCACATTTTGAATACACACTCCGGATTTCCAGCAATTATGGGTGATTAATTTTTAAGCATTGGATTCGACAAATTTGCATTAATAATTCGTACAGTTTGTCATGGATGCCATTATTTTGGAGTTCAAGCTTCAGCTTGTCTTTTATTTTTTGAAGGACTTAAATAAGCAAGCTGAAGCTTGAACTCCAAAATAACGGCAATTCAACCCCAAATAAATTAACTGTGCTCTTAAATGAATTTCACCCATAATTGCTGCCGGATTTCTGACAATATATCTGTTTCGAGTGTGTATCCAAAACGTGCGTGGCAAATAGTAAATCGGCTCAAGACAAAGAGGGACTAAATCAAAACGGATTCAGGTTTAAGATTCAAGTGACTCTGGTTTAGAACTGTATTGCCTCATATCAATGCTGCGACTGATGAAAATTAACAGCCCGATCAAGAGCACCATAAGCACCTGCAATACAGTTAAAACGAGATAAACCGATGCAGTGTTCCAGGTAGTGATGCACATACTGACAATCCATACCGATGACGCTCCTACCCCAAAGGCCAGAATGAATTTTATACCATAGGCTGTCGATCGCCATTTCGGTGGAGTGAGTAGAGCAACTAAAGAATTCTCAATCGGCTGCATCCCCAGCGAAACGATCATAAAAAGAGAGGTCACTCCAACAAGTGCCCAACCCGAAAGAAATGCCATAAAAAAAAGCGCAGGCAACCCGAGTACAAAGAAAATTAAGTAACCCCATCTTAGATCGAATCGATCTGCCGTATATCCTCCAATTTTTTGACCGATAATTCCAACAAAAACCGCCAATGATATCAGCAACGTTGCGCCAAGAGTTTTCACACGCCCTCCTGTTCCCATGATCTGGGTAACGTCGAGCAATTTTTGTTGGTTTAGCCAGCGCGTCAATGACGTTGGGTTTTCCTCGAAATAAACCGGCAACGTGATGATATTTGCACGGTAAATAAGTCCGGCAATTGTCATGGCACAACACAGTAAAATGAAACAGGTCACCGCATTTTTCACGGGGATTGTTTGGGTATAAACCTTGTCAGAATCAATATTTTCCGTGACCTTCAGCATCAGGCATAAGCAACCCGCCAATACACCAACAATTCCAGAGACGATCATCAGGTTTCTCCAGCCAAAATAAAATCCCCCAATTCCTCCGATGAGTGGTGCCAAACAGATTCCGATATTTCCAAATATACCAAAATAACCAAGCGCCTTTCCCCGTTCTGTAACAGATTTAGAAATGAGAGACATCCCTGCAGGGTGAGCTGCGGCAATCCCAATGCCAATAATACCAAGAGACAACCATAACATAGAAAGCCCTTGAGTAAATCCAGTCAAAATCGCACCTGATCCAGCCATAACCATACTAATACCTAATATGCGTTTCGAATCGATTTTATCTGCCAGATACCCCCAGACTGGGGCAAAACAGCCATAAAGCAAATAGAGCATAAATCCTGCTTTAATAACACGATGAACCGGCACAGTCAGATCCTTTACGATATACATGGTCATCGCTGGAAATAGAATCTCGTAATAGTGAGCCATTGCATGAGATGTACCCGCAACAACAACGATTTTATTTTCTTGATTAGTCATACATTAACCACCGTGAATTTATCCTCACGCCCTTTTTTTGATGATTTTTTTTATCACACCTAACCCGGATTTCTCACAATACGTTTGTTACAAAAACGTATATTACCTAAATTCAAAGCCTTAACTTGTCTCGCGAACGCAATGTGTATCAACCAGCAATTATCGGTGAACGTTTTCTGAGAATAAAATTTTCAGAAAAATTATTAAGATTTCGTATAGCCCTTGGTTGGAAGGTATGCTTTTGGAGGGTCACTGTCCTCAGTGACCGTTTGCTTTGCGTGTGCTCGGTCACTGAGGACAGTGACCCTCCAAAATATTTAGTTCACCCATAATTGCTGTATTTCAAAACACTGTCATCCACTCACCTAAGCCAAAACAGTGAATTTAGGCAATCTAAGCTTTCTAGCTTCAACGTGTGTGAGAAAACCGGGCTAACACCTTTCAACTGTTACCAACTAGCCTGATTAATTCATCAGTATTCTGCTGCGAGCCCTAATCCCTGCTCAAATAAGTCTGTATTCAAAACGTAGGTGGTTCCGGGGATGCTTGAGGTTGAGGTCAAGGTAACGCGGTCATTCCTGACTGCACACATACAGCAATTATGGGTGAAATTCATTTAAGAGCACAGTTAATTTATTTGGGGTTGAATTGCCGTTATTTTGGAGTTCAAGCTTCAGCTTGCTTATTTAAGTCCTTCAAAAAATAAAAAACAAGCTAAAGCTTGAACTCCAAAATAATGGCATCCATGAGAAACTGTACGAATTATTGGGATGCTTCACAAGATAGTTTACACTTTTGAGTATGCTGTGATAGAAAATACAAAAAAATAATATCGAATATCGAACAAGAAATGTCGAATCATGAAGTTTTTTCCTTCGTCATTCATAATTCCTTGTTCGACATTC
>JAJFLO010000059.1 GCA_021772675.1 Verrucomicrobiota bacterium
AAGGCTCAGAGACGATCACCTAAAGCAATTGACTATAAATTGATTCGAAATGACGACTACCTTCAACTACTTGTAAATCATTTCTCTAAACATGATGCCACATCTAAAATCGCAAGTTAAACATTATTTTGACGCTATAGAAAAATTAAGCCTTTAAGAATAATTATACCTATTTGAGATGATAAATGAGTCGTCCTTCTCGTAATTTATTAGACCAAGACATTAGTGGTCGGCGAAAGCTAAGATACTTTATTCTAATGAGTTGTAAATGATAAAATATATTTTATTTGCCTGATAGTTCTGTTTTTGGATTTTAAATCGATTCCGGTTGCCTGTTGTAGAGGAAAATTAGTTTCAGCAACTTTTTATTTCAGTGAAACAACCATGAAACACAGTAGAATTCGGTTAGTAGAAGTTTGAAGGGGATTCAAGCGACAGATTTCAAATGTCGGATCTTGAGCAATCAAAATTTATCCCCTATCTGACAAACTGAATCATTTCTGTAGCCATAAATATTATTTCTTTTACCTGAGTTAAATTAAAATAGATCTATAATTTGTTTATGATAAAGCTCTTAAAATTTGTCGACCACTATTATAAGGTTCAATCTTTTCCGTTCACAATTGACAATTAAAATCCACCCCGGAGCACAACAATGTTTGAATATACGCAAGCAAACGAACACCGAGAAACAGATAACAATACCACTAAGCGAACAGGCACCACAGCCTATTTCCAGGATCGTCGTCCGCACACCGTTTTCCAGCAGCAGCAAATTCAGATGATTCAGAAAAACCGCACCGGCATGCCGGACAAGCTCAAGACTGGTATCGAGTCCTCTTCAGATATGGATATGAGTGATGTCAGAGTGCACTACAACTCCTCCAAACCGGCTCAACTCAATGCCCTTGCCTATGCTCAGGGCAGCAATATTCATATCGGGCCGGGCCAGCAAAAACACCTGCCGCATGAGGCCTGGCACGTGGTGCAGCAGTGGCAGGGGCGCGTAAAACCGACGATGTCGATGAACGGACAATCTATCAATGATGATGCACGGTTGGAGAAGGAAGCGAGTGTGATGGGAGCAAGGGCAATGAGATGAAAAACTTAATTGTGAATTGTGAATGGCTAATTGTCAATTGCTAATGAAGGAAGAAGAATTAAAGACAACCAACAACGGGGAAAGAACTTAATTGTGAATGAGGAACGGGAATAGGACTTAATTGTCAATGAAGAACGAAAAAAATGAAAAGCCAAAATGAACATAATATCGGATCAGAAATTTCGATCTATCGGCTTGTGTGTGTTGTTAATAAATCTGCTAAATCTTTTCCGTTGACAATTAATAATTAGCAATTCGCAATTGACAATTAAAAATCTTTTCATTTGCTATTGGACAGTACGTGAAACGGTGGCTGCAATGGCTTCGCAGTGGTGTGGATATTGATGTGGTGGAAGCAATTAATAATTTAATGATTAAAGAGCTGCGCGCGAACGAGCTTTATCCTGCTACTTTGCAGTGATGGGACTCTCGCCGTGAGGAGACGACACGTAGTTTACGCTATGAAAACTACGTTGATGATTGGTGTCGATAACGGACGGTGGTGAGGGCGAGAACCTTGACCATGCAAAAGGAGGATTAAGTATGGGAAGGACTCGACCAGCAGAAGTACTTCAGACGTAAGAAGACAGCTGAAACGTACAATTGGAGGTAACACTGAAAATACCATTTTCATGCACAACAGACAACGGAAATAATACAGGAGGCTAAAAATGTTTGAATACATGAAGACTAACCAACCCCAACCTGAAAATTACAGACAGAGGAGGCGCAAACGAGGAGAAGCACGCTTCGTAGATCGACGGGAGGCCGCCAGGCGGGTAGGGAAGGATTCTAAAATGGATCGGGGTGAACTTTTGAAAGGAGAAATACAAAGAAGATGGGATGGTGGGGCAAACGATGTCATAGGTAGTGCACACGCATCTTCTCCGAGGGGGGATAAAAAACAAGAACAAAGGAGCATCGACTTGTCGAGTCGGGGGCGGTACGCCGGCGTCCCCATTTTTCCAGGAGGTGGGACTGCAAATATTGTACAAAGGTACGAATTCAACTGGAGTGTAGGCACGTCAAGGTATCCGAAGGACGTGAAAGTGACCATTAACGACGAGTATGACATAGAGCGGTTTCTGGCCGCCAAAAGTGCAGCGGGTCGGCCGAGTGCTGAAATGATAAAACAAGTGCAGCAAAAAATCTACACTGAAGACAATGAAGAGCTGGCGGAGCAATGGAATAACGTACGACAGCAGTTTGATCTGGAAACCACGAAAGAAATAAAACTAGCTGAGGACAAGGACGAGAAAGTGTTCGAAGAAATCGAAAAAATCCGTGATGCCGGCAAGTTTGGGAGGCATAGGGAGGCGATTGATTACCTGAACCAGGTAATAAAAGCTGAGGACAGGGGTAAGGCTGGGGCACTGCATAAGTTGATATCGAGTAGTGAAAAGAAAAAACGTTCTCTCACGGAGGCGGTCCGGCCGGGATTAAAACATGAGCATTTGATGACTTCGATGTCGATAGATCGAATTAACAGTGATTTAAAAGAAATCAGCGAGGGTGAACGCAAGAGGGCCTTTTCGGAGGGAATTATCGGGGGGACGAAGGTAGGGGCATGGGATCTGTTGAATGAAACGTTGTCAGATACCAAACAAATAGTTTTGCGAACAACAACGGATCGCGGTATTGATAAAAAAACTCAAGACCATCATGTGACATCTAATGATAATATATACTTTTTACAGGGTACGAAGAAAATACAAGCTACGGGGCAGGGGTCTGGTAATGGACTGTATCATCAAGACCTTAAATCTACAATAAGTGACGGTGAGGATGACCCGCCAAAGGTTCTCGCGGAAGAACTACGGGGCGTGAACGATGATTGGCTGGCGACAGAAAAGAGTATCAACGATACAGAAGCAAGTGATAGAGGACAGCAATTTTATAAAGCAGACGGGGTATTTAAACGCTTTGATAATAAAGACCAACTCAAAATAATAGCTAAAAAAGTGGACTCCGAACGAAAAAACGTGCTGAGTAAATTTGACAGGTTTCATGAAAAACTTAAATAATTAGCTGGGGACGTTGTTAGTTAACATGTTTGTTATTAGATTGTAATGATTATTTATTGTCGAATGCTTGATCTTAAACCTTTATATTTTATTGAAAATTAAGCCTTTAAGAGTGATTAAACCTATTTGAGATGATAAATGAGTCGTCCTTCTCGTAATTTATTAGACCAATGTTCTTACCATGTTACCCATAGATGTCACGATCGATTGTTTCTGTTTCGCTTCACTCGCGAGCTCGATCAATACGTGAAACTATTGCGTGAAATGTCCCGGCGTTTATGTCATGGCAAAACACTGGATGAAAAATAAGATGGTTATCATGTTCATTGGGACTCTTTGAAACTTTAGGTTTTTCGTACACCGGTCACCGGGGACGGTGACCGGTGTACTCCAAATGTGTCTTCCGCAATTAAAAGTGTTGGAGGGGCGCCGTCCCCGGTGACCGCTTATTCGTATTGGAAAATAAGAAGGTTATGGTGGACAGAATCACTTGCAGTTGGTGATTGTGGTTGGGTTGACCAGATTGCCGGTGGTGTTGTAAGTAGAACGAAGAAAATCGACGCAATTACTTCAGGGTATGATAATAATGTTGAAGAAGCGCCAGCATCTTATGCACTTAAAACTTCTCTTCGTGTACTCGTGGTCATTGATTAAAGCTATTAGAGCTTTGTTTTATTGGCAATAATGATGTTTTAATATTTAATAGGTTAGTTTAGTTAACAACGTCCCCTGAAATACTAACTGAAATACACTATTATTCTTACTTAAGCGTTATATAACCTGTTTTTAATCAACAACTCACACTTTGAATTCAGACTCATAAATTTAGGGAATGGAAACTTTCGATGATTATGCCAGAGGTTTAAAACCCGTCATTATGGCACCTGTTTCACAATTTATTGCGAGTGTATCTGACTTTGGAAGAATGCGTTCTCGGTGCGTTCTCGGGGTCACACCTGCTCGTGCCAAGTTAAATCTGAAACTTTGGGAGTATTTATGACATAGATCATTATATACGAAATTAGTTATTGTTGTCCATCAGGTTCAAATCCTGCTCTGCTAATG
>JAJFLO010000581.1 GCA_021772675.1 Verrucomicrobiota bacterium
GAGCAAGAAGAGAAATCGGCTGAGCAAGAAAGGACTCTGGATGAAAAATGTAAGCAAAAAGAGGCAGCATGAATCTTAAATGGTTGCTGCGAAACTTAAACTGCCACTGGGAGTCTCGTAATTATCGAGACAAGACACTAGGAGCATTAATGCTGTCCTTTGTACTTCTATGTTATCATCATTCACAGCAGTTTCCAAAATTGATTTTGCCGATGGGGTAATAGGATTAAGTCCCCCCATATACCTCACAACAAATTCTCTTATTCTTGGATTATCAATATCACTCAATTCCTGCAATGTGTTGGTTAATTCTTGATTCGATTCAGCAAAACAAAGGAACTCAAGCGATGTTTTTTGAACGCCAGGATCCGTATCGTTAATTCCAGCAATTAACTCGTCTATAGGTAGATTGGATTGACCAGAATTGTCCTTCTCCTTTAGGTATATTTGTGATAGACCAGCTAAACTATGTTTTCTTACATTTGCATCCGGGTCATCTAATAAATTTCTAAATGCCGACTCGAAACTTGCTTTCTCATTTGAATCGAGGGATTTAAGATTAGTAATCCTCACAGCCAGTTCATAAGCAGCAGTTTGTTTTGTTTGTGTATCCTGACTTTGTGTCTCATTTATTAATTGATCGTTTGGCTTTTCGGCCATTTGAGCTTGGATTATTAATCCGCTCAAAACAATAGAAATTGATATTTTTAATACGATATTTTTCACTGAATATTTCCCTCTGTACCACTTGGAACGAAAATGTTTTTAGGAGCCGGCAGGCCTGTATCTGGCGTAAATCCATTGGCCCATGGATCATATTGATAGACGGTTGTAACGCCTCCAGCTGAATATACATAAATTTCATAACCAGGGAACCCATCATGACTACCTGTCAATTTATATTTTGGATGCAGAAAATCAGAACCATCAATTTCTATACAAAAATCCCAATCAATATCAGGAGTTAAGAATGCCGGGAGAAGTGGCATTGTTGAGAAACCAAAATATTTGATTTGTACTCTTTTGTCATCTAATCGTAGACCCAAAATATTCATATCCGCTGTAGTAGCCAAATCTTCGGCAATCATTTCTGGAACTCCAGGAATAGTATCAGCTTTGGCAGAATCTGTTAGTCTATCTGTAATCGGGTCAACCGACGTTGCTTTATCATATGAACGACTAATGCCGTTTTCATTAAGTGCGGATCCGTTTTTTATACCATTTGTCTGATCTAATACAAAATCATAAGGAACTGCACGTGATTCTTGGAGACTCCGGAAGGAAGGACCAAACCTGTTGGTGGAAAATGTTCTATCGTCACCTCCAAAGGCTATACCAGCTATTGGTATTTCGACATAATCTCTACCAGTAGGATGCCGAGGAATAAAAATCCGCAGCACAACGTCAAATTCGCCATCTATAACAGTAAATCGGACCCTATCTGCATCATCGCATGTAGCTGTGTTATTGAACCATGTTATAGAAATTTCTTCTTCGTCAAAATCATCGCTCTTTTGAAGACCTTCAACGTAAAGAGTTGTTTGGACATCAGCGTCAAATTCTGTTGAATTACTTGCCACCGGTCCGGTTTTATTGGAATTCTCCCAAATTGCAATCTTCGAACTCGTAAATATGAGTTTGTATTTTCCTCCGGCTGACACCGGTTCAATTTGTCGTAGATGAATTGGCGTTAGGTTGTCACCGAGGGCACATACAAAATTATTAGCCTCCTCATCAGATTCATCAACACTATCAATGTCCAAGTCCACCTTTGTGGAGATGATCACTAACTCTTGAAAATTAAATATTTGGAAATAGGACATTTAGATTTTTTGAAAACACCTTTTTAAAAGCAAGGTTTTGACGTTAAGTGGAAAATTGAATTCCACCTTAGTTATTTTTCCGCCTATGTTTTATTTATCTGCGGCGGGACAGGCAGCTAAAAAAAATTAGTATTAATATAATACGGGTTTATTACTTTTTCCTGCGGCGTTTGCGTTTCGGAGTGATCCATTTGGCTTTGTCCGGATTGAAAGTGATTTCTGGAGCTTGGCCGCGCTCGCTGGGAGCCGTCTTGTCATGGATCCTTTTGAGTTCAGTCGGAACTAATCGGGTGTAAATCTGAGTTGTGGTTATGTCACTGTGTCCGAGTAATTCCTGGACGTGACGGATACTGGCACCGCCTTTTAGTAATTCCACAGCACAGGTATGACGGAATGAATGGGTGGTGATATCAGGAGGCAGTCCGGCATTATCCCGGTATTTCCGGACGATGTAATACAGTGTTCCGAGTGTAAACGGTCGTCCTTTGGCTGTTAGAAAAACAGCGTCTGCAGATAGTGATGTCGGCCAGTTTTTCCGCTGAGCTTCAAGACTCGGTCGGATTTTTCCGAGATATTCCTGTAAATAACGAACCGCTACTTTGCTGATAGGAACGATCCGGTCTTTGTTACCCTTTCCCTGGACAACACGGAGTGTTTTTCCGGTTAAATCGAGGCCGTAGAGCGATAGCCGGCACAACTCGCCAGCTCGCAGAGCTGAAGCGTAAAGTAGTTCGAATATGGTTCGATCACGAAAGCCGATTGGTGTCGTTAAGTTCGGCTGACACAGCATGGCCGCGATCTGATCGGGCGTCATGACGCCTCGGGGATTGGATTTAATGTTGTGCAGCTCAGGGAGTTTCCGAGTGACATCGGTGAGAATATATTGACGCTCGAACAACAGCTGAAATAAACGGCGAATCAGGCCGATATGGTCATTGCAATAGTTCTGATGGAGAGGATGCTCACCGAATCCTTTTTGATCCTTTATCCAAAGTGCATAATCAATGAGATGCTTCGATATGACGTTGCGAACGTCATCGATTTTGTGAAGTCGGCAGAACCGGGAAAAACGTTTGAAAAGGACACGGTGTAGTTTTACCGTGGTTTTGGCTAAACTGCGTTCCCGGTCGTATTGAAGGTACAAGTCGATGGCTTCGTTGACCTTCATCGTTTTTCGTCTGAATGAATGGTTGTTGATCCGTGATAGTTAATAGCATTATTGGGAAGATTAATGGTTTCCCGGGGGTGACTGATTCTATAGGTGCGTTTGAGTTCGGCCTGAACGATGTGGGTATATCGCTGGGTGGTGCTTATTTTCTCGTGGCCTAAAATCTCCTGGATATAGCGGAGATCAGCGCCTTTCTTGAGCATTTCAGTAGCCAGGAAGTCCCGGAATGAATGAACGGTGATGTGTTTGGTGATTCGGGCTTGTTTGGTATAAATATGCAGTTTCTTGAGTAAGCCGGACTTGTCCCAGGGTTTTCCACCACGAGTTAAAAACAAGGTTTTTGGGTCGTGCAGTTTATTGAGAACGGGGCGGACATTGATGATATATTCTCGTAAATAAGGAATGGCTTTCTTGCC
>JAJFLO010000582.1 GCA_021772675.1 Verrucomicrobiota bacterium
TGGCGTATTGGAGTCGGCAGGACATGGAACTCAATAGCCTGGCTGAACGTGCCTGCCATCCGGTATGGCCGTCGATGATGGAATTTATCGAATGGGCCATCCAGAACAATGTATTGAAAGATATTCCCACTAGTAAACCAAAAACAACCCCATAAAACTGCCAACAGAATCCGCCTGTGTTATCAGAACTACGGCGCGACAAGAGAGGAAAAAGAGACATGAGAACAGAACAGATTAAACAGTCCATCGATTTAGCCGATTACATTCGTTCCTTTGGCATCGAACTGAAAGCTCACGGCAAAAACAACCTCAAAGGGCTCTGCCCCTTTCATGATGATCATAATCCATCTTTGATCATTACCCCATCAAAAAAGCTATTCAACTGTCCGGTATGCAACAAGGGCGGTTCGGTTATTGACTTCGCCATGTTTCATCATAACGTCGATCTTAAAGAAGCGATTAACATCTTGAAAGATTCCCCTGATAGTCAGAATTCACAAAAATCACTGATAACTGGTCACCGATTACTGGATACTGCTCTATCCCCGGAACGGAGTAATCAGTTATTAGAAAAAGTTCTTTCATTTTACGAGAAAACCTTTGCCGATGTTCCTGAAGGACGGGACTATCTGGAGAGCAGAGGTATTACCGATGTGGGTTTATATTCGGCTCATCGAATCGGCTATTGCAATGGAACACTGACCAATATTCTGCCCCGCCACGGCGCGTCTTCGACCAAGAACTGTGAGATATGGAGTGAACTTAAAACTCTCGGAATATTACTCGATAACAATCAAGTCAAAGACGCGCCGTGGCGGGAGCGTTTTACTGGTTGTATCGTTGTTCCGGTCTTTGATGTCGAAGGAAGCATTGTCACGTTGTATGCCAGACATTCAGCGGACGGCAAGAAACAACACATGTTCTTACCGGACCGATCTAAGGGGTTATGGAATATTGCTTCAATCAAAACCTATCCTGAGATTATTCTGGTCGAATCCATCATTGATGCTTTATCTCTACAGATGGCCGGTCATCATAATGTAATATCGATTCAGGGGACAAATGGTTTTAATAACGGTCAGGCTGATCTTTTGAGTGAACATGGCGTTCAGAATCTTATCTTTCTTTTAGATGGAGATGAAGTCGGCCGGAACACCGGCAAACGTCTAATAGCAGAAAAAACCACATCCTTTTCCAACACAGTCTGTACCCTACCGGATAGTTATGATCCGAATAGTTATCTAACCGAATATGGACCTCAAAAATTAGCAGAATTTCTCGCTCAATCTCCCGTGTCAAATGATCCAGCATCAGTCACCAAGTCAGTATCTGCCACTGATAACCGATCTCTGAAAACTGATCACTTATCCGATGGTTTCGCGATCACGCTGGGAATACGGCGTTATGAAATCCACGGGCTTAAAAAAGATGCCCGGCATCTCAAGGCTACGATTCGCATCGAACATGCAGGTAAACTGCATGTTGATACGATTGACTTTCACAATGCTCGTGCACAACGTAGCTTAGCTCAGGATATCTGCCGTAAATTTGAGCAGCCTGCCGAAACCATTGAAGCAGATATCCAGAAACTTATTCTGGCTTGTGAACAATACGATCCTGACACTCATAAGAAAGCCACAGAACCAGATCCTGTAAGTCAGATATCAGCTAAGAACAGGGAAGAAGCCGAAGCATTCGGCAAGAGTTCAAACTTGATCGATAAAATCCTGGCCGACTACGAAAAGTGTGGCCTGGTTGGCGAAAAACACAACAAACTTCTTTGTTATTTAGCAGCCATTAGCCGGAAGATGGATGACCCGTTATCCGTTCTCATCCTGTCGAGCTCCGGATCCGGAAAGACTGCGCTGCAGGATGCAACGTTGGCGTTTTGTCCTCCGGAAAATGTGGTGAAGCTCACCAGTCTTTCAGGTAAAGCTTTATTTTACAAAGATGAATTCAGTCTCAAACACAAAATTCTCGCTTTAGAAGAGGGGGACGGTGCTGAAGATGCCAGTTATGCCATTCGCAATCTTATCAGCGCCGGTGTGTTGATAATCGAATCGACCATCAAAGATTTTTTAACGGGGCGTATGACGACCATGGAAAATCGCGTTGAAGGCCCGACGGTTGTGTTTCTAACCACGACCAATCCAAACACTGACAGTGAAACCAAGAGCCGGTTTTGGATTATCAGTATTGATGAAAGTCGTGAACAAACCCGGGCGATTCTTTCCTCTCAGCGTCGTTCCCAAAGCCTTGCCGGACTTTCCGGAAATGCGCATATCGACGCGATTTTTACTAAGCATCAGAATTTTCAGAGACTGCTTAAACCATTGCCTATTGTCAATCCATATGCGGACTGCCTGGGGTACAGCGATGACCGTCTCCAGGGACGCCGGGATCAACCGAAGTATCTGAACTTAATCAATGCCATTGCCTTATTACGTCAAATGCAAAAAGAGGTCAAGACGTTCATTCGCCGCGGCGAACTGAAAACCATTGATTATATCGAAGTCGATCTGGGTGATATTGCTCTGGCCAATGAGCTGACCAGTCAGATATTAGGCAAGAGTCTGGATGAATTGAGCGCACCTGCGCGTGAACTTCTTGTCACTTTAGATGCTTATGTGGAGAAATGCTTTCATGACTTACAGGACATCGATAAAGAGAATGTGCCCTCGCGCACGCGCATCAATTTCAGTCGCCGTGATATTCGAGATTTCAGCGGTTGGAGTCGAACACGTGTCCATACCTATTTGAACGAACTCATCGAGATGGAATATGTCGTTCACGACAGCGGCAAGATCAACTCTCTACAGCATTACCGACTGCTTTATGAAGGGCAAGGCAAAGACGGCGCCAAGTTCGTTCCCGGTCTTAAATCCGTTGAACAAATTGAAAGAGACTATGACCAGGACAGCTCAAAATGAGAGATGATCTGAACTGATCTGGTACTGATCTTGGGGTAATCTGCGGGTGATCTGATTATGGAATAATAGTTAACTCTCATAATAAAAGCAAGTTGCATAACTCTGTCCTGAACTCTTCAGGAACGCATATATAAAGAAAAAAAGATGAAAAAACAACGGAGTCATATTCATAGCGACAAAGACCATTTTACGGCACTTCTCAAGGAGTTTTGGCAATATATGAAAAACTGCAATTACAGCCCGGAAACCGTCAAACAGCGAAAATCTTCTTTAGATAAATTTCTCGTTTTTTCAGCTGAATATCATATTGAGCGTTTTCATGATGTTTCCCTGAACGACCTTGAAACCTACCGCATATGGATGCAGGATCACAACCTCAACGACAATACCATTGAAACACATCTACGAGCCATTCGCGTTCTTTTCAACTATCTCGAAGAGCAATCGTTATTGTTTGAAAACCCGACAACCCCGCTGATCATCAAAAGTCGACGCAAAGTGCTGCCGAAGGTCATCAGCGTCAAGCAGGTTCATCACCTGCTCAATGCACCGGACCCGGGCAAAAGTACGGGCATTCGTGACCAGGCTATTCTGGAGTTGCTCTATGCCACTGGCATGAGACGCAAGGAAATCCTCTAATTGACCATCTTCGATATCGATATACAGGCTCAAACTGTCCGGGTTCTCGGCAAGGGTAGAAAAGAACGTCACCTGCCGTGCGGCAAGCACGCAGCTCAGACACTGACAAACTATCTGAAACACGCTCGGCGAAAACTGCTGAACAAAGACAAACCGCCGACTGACACGCTATGGCTCAATAAATACGGTGAGGTCTTTTCCATGCAGATGCTTAATATCATCGTTCGCGATTACGGGCGCAAAGTTGGCCTCAAAATCAGTACCCATACCTTACGCCGGTGTTGCGCGACGCATATGCTGCAGAATGGTGCTCATCCATTAATGGTCGCCGAGATGCTGGGCCATGCCACGTTAAAGAACTTGAGCCAGTACCTGCAAGTGACGATCACTGACCTGAAAAACACCCATCAACAATCCAACCTGGGTAAGTAACGATGATGACATTGGTAGACATTTTGGATGAGCTGCTGTGCTGGCGCCGGGGACGCGGCGATTCGGTCAGAACTCTGCGGTCCGTTCGCTACGAACTGTGCAGCTTCCTTTTCTGGCTGAAATTAACCTGGCATGTCGAGACTCCGGACCGGCTGCGTAAACGTCATCTTCATCAATTTCAAAGTCACCTTGTTGGTCATCATACAGCCAAAGGCATGCCATTGAAAACTGGAACCATCAATAACCGGATCAAGGCTGTTCGTTCCCTTCTCGGGTTCCTCAAAACTCAGGGGTATGTAAGTGTTGATTTGAGCAGTGAACTACCGTACCTCAAAGAACCGAAACTGTTGCCGACCAGCGTTCTTGAACACGGTCAGATTCGCAAACTGATTCGTAGCGTCGCCACTACCAGTCAGACTGGCTGGCGGGATAGAGTTATTCTTGAACTGCTTTATTCTACCGGAGTCAGAGCCAATGAACTGATCACCATGACCCTTGACGTCATTGACTTAGAAAATGGCTTGATTAAAGTGCATGGAAAAGGGGATAAAGAACGTATGGTTCCGGTTGGTAAGACCGCACTACGCTGTCTGGAAAGTTATATCAAGGCCATTCGCCCATTCTGGCGAGGTAGTCATCAGACCCGGGTATTATTCCTCAACACCGTTGGCGGACCGTTGAACTGGCAGAATCTGCAACGAATTATCCGCTGTCGCTGTTCCGGTATGGATGTCCGTGTGACAGCTCATACCTTCCGAAGAAGTTGCACCACTGAACTGATTCGCAATGATGCCAATCTCTATCATGTCAAGGACCTGCTCGGTCACGAATCCATTGATACCCTAAAGCCCTATATAAAACTAACCATATCTGACCTCAAAAAGACCCACGCCAAGTGTCATCCGAGAGAAAAGGATGATCCCCTATAATAGTCGCGGCTAAATAGAGAAAATTCTGATACCTCCCTTGCCCAAATCAACGTCGGTGACTATAGTGACTGCAATGACTATCAATAAGGAATTATTTACTGTCGATGCATGCCCAATCCAATTTAGCGTTTAACGCCGATTTTGACCCGCTTTCTTTACCTGTCCTGCTGTTCACTCCGGACGATAATACCAATACCACTGACTCCGAATTATCTTCTTTAGCTGAAAAGAACATTATCCTGTTCGAACCGATTCCGGAACATTCCGTAAACGACGATTCCGACACAGAAATCGCTGATATCATTCCCTTTGAACCGCCTAAAAATCCTTTAAAGGCGGAAATTTGCATCGATGACATCGGTCACGATGTCATCTCTCAGTCTTCTTCTGATAACTCATCACTGCTCACCGATTACTTGCTTTATGACGGCCATGGAAGCACAAGGCTACTCACCAACTCGTTAGGGAGTATTACGGATAGATATAGTTTTGACGCTTACGGAAAGTCTTTAGAGACGACATATGGAGTTACGAATACTCCAATGTCGTCTCTTTTGTTTTCGGGAGAATCCTTCGACGTCGATCTACAGCAGCAGTATTTGAGGGCTCGTTGGTATGATCAGGATAACGGCAGGTTTAATCGCCTGGATCCGTTTAGCGGGATTAACGATGATCCACAGTCACTACACAAGTACGCATATGCTCACGGGGATCCAATTAACGGTATTGATCCAGACGGTCTTTTTAGTATCCAAGAAGTTTTTAGCGTACAAGGTATTAGTAAATTCTTAAGGACGAATTTAGTTAGCGGCATAGTTGGAGGGATTTCCCAGACTTCAGGATTACTACTCAAGAATCCTGACTCGTCCTTCATCGATATCGTTGTTACCGCAGCTCGGGGATTTGTAATCGGAACTCTTTTAGGTCCCGCAGGAAAGTTTTTTAGAACACGGGTATTCAACAGAGTGTTACCTAAATTTCTCAACAGAATAGTATCAGGTGGATTAGCTGGGCTTGCTTCGGGCAGCATCAATAATTGGATCGGTCAAATGGTAGGAAATTCTATAGCTGGAAGAGACTTTGATGAGAATATTGACATATCTTCGATACTTGGTTCAGGCTTTAATGGAATATTGATTGGAGCTCATGCAGGACACGTCCGAACCCTTTTTGGATTGGACGCATTCGGGGCAGGATTAGCTCAAGCGGAACGTCAAGCGCTAAAGAATATGGCTTCGAACTTTACTGCACTTGCACTAGGTGCAGTTTTAACAATGGTTGAAGATAATCCTAATCTTACAGTAAATCAGCTTCGAGAGTCATATGTAAATTGGCTTCTCGAAGTAATATACCAAGGAGATCCGCCTCCAGTACCATGAAGAATAGTAACAGTGTACAATCCGATGATTGCGAATTTCGAATTCCTCACGCGAAAGCAAGCTGGGGCTTCGTTCCTTTTGCCATCGCAATTTTGATTTTGATGGCTTTCATTCCATTTATGGAGGGATTTAGAAATTCTTCAGCATCAAGTATTCTTAAATTTTATGCCGCATTCGCAATTTCTATAATTGTTCCACTCGTGATCAACTGTTATCAGGCAGTGCACTATCACAAGTACAGGATAACTGATACGTATTTCATGGCAGTGAGACAATGGGGAAGCAACTGTAAGTTAATTTGGGACGACATTGAGAGTATTTACAGAGAAAGGGCTTTCTTCGGAAGAATAGGGAATCGGCAAATCTACATAATTACCAAGCGGAAAGAAAAACTAATAATTGCATCTAATGTTGATCGTTTTGAAGAAATGTTTGACTTGTTAACCAAAAGGATTTCTCTACAAACCCACGAAAGAGATACGGCGGACGGCAAGATAGAGTCACCAAATAATTCAGATGGAGTTCGCAGCAGGAATTGCCCCAATTCACCAGATTTTTTGGAGCATTTTGGGGAGTGGGAAAAACTGCGTATGAAAGGGCGTAATCATTATTTGTTAATCCATGGAATGTTTACATGGGGAATAACGAGCTTCGTGCTTTGGAGTGCCGTTCTCTTGTTTACACCAGCACAAACTTTTCAATTTTACTTTATCAATGCTATAGGAGGGTTAATTCTATGCCCAATTTCAGGATATTTTTTCGGTTCGTTTTTGTGGAAGAGAAATGAAAACCTTTATTTGAATGAAATCAGAAAAATCGGTGACATTCAACAGAAGTAGTTCATAATAAGCGAGTTCATATTAAATTATTGGTAGATTCAAGTTACAAGTGCAATTTCCCTGTTGTGAAAAGTTGAGGGGCCCTTTCGGGGTCACACTTGCGTTATTGCGTTTTTTTTGGAAACTTAATACTGGCTTCACTCCTTTTCCTCCCGCGTGCCGCCCTCCAGACGAGTCGCCCGAACCGCCTCTCTATCCTTGTCTGACAGCTGCACTTAAAACGATGGAACCCCTTGATTACAAGAGAGATAATGACAGTTTCGAATGAGCCCTTCTGATCGTTCTTTTCGTTTATTCCGAAATGCAAAAAGCCGGTAAGACAAGAAGTACTGTTATGCGGTGAACTGAACATATTTTATAACAGAAGTACTGGCGTGAGAGCTGCTTTTTTTAGCAACTGACATGACAGGAATTCTGGTGTAAAAAATGTAGTGAACAGAACGGTGACTAATTTTTCTTTAACGTTTCTCAAAGAAAAAATCGACTCCGTTGCATAATGCGTACTTCTGTCTAACTGGCTTTTTTATTGCTTACGTAAAAACGAAAAGAACGATCAGAAGGGTGGATGTTGACCGGAGAAATCCGCAATGAAACGTGTTGCCTTCACCATTAAACTAATCTTTCCATGAAAA
>JAJFLO010000583.1 GCA_021772675.1 Verrucomicrobiota bacterium
TTTGGTACATGTTCGAAGGGCATCAGGCCATCTACAACAGCGCGTAAATTCGCCTGCCTCTCAGGATACCGGTGGCGAAACACCGGGTTCAGTCAGATATTGTGCTGAACAAAAATATGACGACCTCGTGTCGCCACCAACTTTTGGATATAAGTTAGCATTAGACCGCTGCTAACAATCCATTCAAATGCGCCTGCTGGTCCACTTTCACCCGGTCAACGGGTTCGTTTTTCTTTTCTGGATCAGCCATGACCTACCCTTTCATGTATTTGGACTTGATATAATGTGAGTGGATTTGTAACGACATAAGATGCCGCACTTGATAGGGTTTTCAACTTATTGTGATAGAAGAATTATCCATTTTTTTATGATTTTGGAGGATGTGCAAAAATCCCCTAAAATCACAGAAAATGAATTGCGGCTATTGAAAGATTCAAAAACAGGTTATATCCGTCCTTACAATGCTCGGTTATTCACTGAGCCGGAACTGGGAAAACCAATTATCCACAAAATTACTTGGCAATCACAACACCAGTGGGAACAATCCATGCAAAAGAAAATGACGGGTTAATGAAAGATTAATTATGAAGACCCCCAAATTAGATACAATAGTGGGTATTGCTATCATTGTATCAGCGTTTATAGCTTTATTCACTTTTCTGCGTGATTCTCCGGAGCAAGAATCACCGAGAAAATCACCAAAACCGTCGCCTGTAATATCTCCCGGCTCTACGATTCTTACTGACGAACCGCCGCCAACGAGCGAAGAAAATGTGTTCACGATAGAAAACGGGAATCCACGGTTTATCCATTTACTTGAAGCGACGGTATCCGTGGATTTTTCAAGCGAAGAGGGGATAAGTTTTCCCTTGATAACGATATCGCCTAGTAAAGGAAAACTTATAAATCAGCTTACGAAGAAAGGTGAAAGTATCGAATTCGAAAATTATTACGTCAACATTGTAGAAGTAGATTATGTAATGGAAACAATAAAAATTTCTATTTCCGAGTAATTGGGATATTACGAAGCTTAACGAAAAAATCTTTATCGGAAGAATTAGCCTCGATTTCAAGGAGTGCTATCATTGTTGCCTGCGAAGAGACCCCTTCAAAACTCAGACTTGACTTTGTCGGGATACCGGATATAAGAAGGATTTTCACGTCACGTCGGTCTGTTTTGTTTGCTAATTGAATTTCTGACAATGGATATTGATTCCCATAATTGTCGAATATTTTTGACCCTGGATTACTCCCATATCCAAGTCGAAGAACTCTTTCTTGTCCTTTGTTTGTCACCAATAGAGAACATGTAACTTTTTGGCCGGAAATTTTACATTCCAGAAGTTCGAAGACAAAATCCTGCTCCTCGCCTACACCTATTGTAACTCCTGTTTTTCGTTTAAGATTATCTTGCACTATATTTACGGATCGGCTTCCAATTGCTATGTTTTTGGTGAGAAGTTCCGTAATTGCACTGGTTTTGGGGATATTCCCCCGTTTGGACTCGATGACTTCCGCGGTTTCGGTATCCAGAATTTTAATGGAAAGTCTTACCGATTCGCCAAATGACGTGATAACACCCGTGACAAGAGCTTCTACACCTGCAATTCGTCCTAATTCTTTAGCGGATTTTGGGTCAATAAAGCCTTTCTCAGCAAGTTTGTGTTCTTTGAGAAGCGTTTTAATACGAGTTCTATCAATTACAGAGAACCCTTTACCGGAACTGGCAAGTGCCGCTGAGAATTCTTCGGCTAAAAATCGTCCTAACAAGGTGACCTGCCCTTCAAGGTCGGTGAAATCGACTACGGCAATTTTTTTCTTTCCTGTAGAAGCGATTTTGTCAGCCATCTGGACAGATAATTTATTGATCTCATCTTCGTAATTGCTATACCCTGTCGATACGATTGATATGAGCAATAGTATTCCTGATAACGCAAATATTTGTCTCTTAACTTTAGTGTTCATAATTATTTATTTTTTCCTGCTCTTGGGTGTGTTCATTTTGTTCTGTCCGTAATCTCTGACAGGGCTTTTCGATTTGCCGCAAGCTCTAGCGGCGTCCCGTATTCAAAATGTCGTCAGATTCTTTACCCGTAACGGCATAAGGTACCGCGACAGAGAGTGATGTCAAATACTCGTTATTGATAAAAATTACGTGAAGAACTTAATCGCGTCTTGATGCCAATCTACAAAACTCTTAGATTCGGGATTTTTTGAAAACACCGACGACGCCCACACATAAATTTCCGAACCTAACAACGATTTTATAACGTTCAAAACATTTTCTTCACAAACCAAATTGAAAGCCCAAGAGAAAGTAAGGTGAAATTGAGTTTGCTCAAGAATAATTGGAGGACGAGGAAATTTTTCTAAAGTATCCTGTAAGCAGCTAAGATATTCTTGGGCTACGGGTTGTGAGAATGCTTGTAATGGTGATATAAAACCATCATCTTGATAGCTAGTAACAAGATTCATAACCTCCTTATCTAATTCTATTAGGGTTTGACGTGTCGCTCATTTTCTCTTCTCCAGCATTGAAGATGGATAATTAATCCGTTGTTTTATAGACTTCAAATGTCTGATGAAACGGCCAATTTTGTAATACTCAATGCTAAAAAATGGATAATTGTAAGGATTGGTGAATTTGCCAATAAAAATAATAGTGTTTCGTTATGTATTTTTTCTAATTAATTCGCTTGCTAAATTATCAGCAATTAATTGAGGGCCGCTAGCTTTCCCATTTGCACCTTTTGGTGAACATGAAAATTTAAGACAAGAGACTTCTACCCAATCTGACTTCCAATTGTACCGACAGTGGAATGTGAACCCATTTTTTTCGATATTCCAAGTTTCGATTCTCGTTCCTTTATCGTCTTTATAAAAACTTTCAGACATGTCGATTATTTTTCTTCTAAATCTTTTTTTAACTAAATTGGCTTTGTGTATCCTGTGTTACAATTTGAAATTGTAACACATAGTTTGCAAATGTCTCTAAATCGTTTATCTTTTTCTTCGTTGGCATTTTATCGTGGGTGATTTCTCAAATGCCAATATTTATCAAAAAATTAGGATTTGACTTTGATAAATTTAATGATGGCGCAGCTTGTATTCCTAAGTAAAAAAGCATCTGAATCTAAAGCCCGATCGAATCGGCTGTAATTGTCTTAATCAGCTTTGTCGCGAATACCATTTTCGCGTACCTAATTCAAGAATTGGTAATTAATTTCTTGTGAATCCAGGTGCCTTGTGACTATCCAATCATGTCTATTGTTAGCTGAGTCTAATTGGCAAAGAGAACCAGGATAATGAACGTTTTATTTTAAGGAACTTGAGCATGAATCATGGTGCCGTAGGCTACATCTTCCTATTGATTTGTTAAAACCTGTTTCTATAACAGACGGCACATTGGCATTTGGGTTATACTACCCTTGTGGGACGGCTTTGAATTTCAATGATTTGATATCAACTTCACAATTCTCAGTATTTGAATCGACTCCTAATTTTTAATTTGATTGCAAATGAAAACACCCCACATTTTAGCTTGTTTTACAGTTTTCGGCGCAATAGTCCCTATTATAGTGTTTTTTTTCGAACTAAAGCTGAACGATAAGGAACTCTCTCTGAATATAGAAACTATCCGATCATTTAGTTATGATGATTTCATGAAGAATTATCCCGATAAATGCGTTTCAATTTCTTCCTCTCTTTATTGCCTAAATGTAGATATACGAGTAAAAAATTCTGGGAAAAAATCGATCATCGTTAGTGACTTTCAGCAACCCATTAAGTTGACGTTAAATTCAGAGTGTATACTCGAAGTTGAAACCGTTTTTGCGTCGCCTGAAAACCTGCCTATCGTTCATCACTTTGATGGGGACGTTGTTAACATAGCTGCTGTTTTGCTTAACCCCTCGGATACTTTTGTTATAAGAGTCTCTCTATTACGTGAAACTAATGATGTTTCAGTTATTAGCTCAATCGATTCACGGATAATTGGAATAAAAAACATTAAATTCCAGCATGAAATCCGGGATGATTTTTTTACCATCTTTGGAGTTTCAGTAATCATTGCATTTATTTCATTGTTTGTAAATTATTTAATCTATCGTAAAGTTTTCAACCGATTTTCAGAAATTAGGTGCTACAGATGAAAGTATAGCAATATTAGCGTGGACACCCATTTTAGTGAACTCCAGATGCAAAGATGACTTAAGGAAAATGACGACTGGTAGTTCTTGTCAGATGAAAGTTTGAATCGGATAAAACTCACTGTTAACAAGTTATAATTTGAAAGGTTTATGGCTAAAATAAGATTACTTCTAGTAGACGATGACGAACACCTGGTAAAGAGTCTCAAGCTTAGATTTCGCGATCTTGGATATATAGTTTATCAAGCTGTCGATGGTAAAGAAGCCGTTGAAGTTTTTGATGCCGAAAGACCAGATATTGTCTTGTGTGATGTCGTTATGCCTAAACTGAATGGAATTGAAGTTTTGGGCAAGATTAAGGCCATAGATAACAATACTTCATTTTTGATGTTGACCGGACATCCCTCGATTGATTCGTGCATTGATGCAATGAAAAAAGGTGCGGATGACTACCTTATTAAGCCGCTGGATACGAATGAGGTTCATATGAAAATTGAGCGTACATTAGCGAACAAATATTATCGCGAAAAATCACGGGCTTCGCAAAAAATGATCATTGGTTTAATCTTAAGTATTCCAATCTGGATAATTTTTGGAATTTTACTATCATTGCAGCTCTTAAGGAGATGATTTGATAGTATAGCCAATATCCAGTTTAATAATTTTGAAAAATCTCCAATGATAAATTTGGATTTGCGGCTAAAGCCTACCATTTCTGACAGCAATGCATCAATGTTAGGCCTCTAATTGAAATTTTGAGTTTATATTTTCCTACTTCTATTTTTATCAGCTATAAATTCATTTCCCGCGCCCAAAATCCCAACTATTAGGTAAAAGTTAACATGATACGATATCCATATGAGGTTTTACACATTTCTTTGATGAAATTGATTGCGTAACGGCAAATGAAAACATGATGTATCCCAATGACATAGCAGGTACAATCCTGCACTGTTTAATGTCGTCACCTAATTATCATCATGTTGATGTTGAAGTTAGACCGTGACGACTCAAAGACTAAAATCAGCATTTCAAAATCTCAAATGTTGTAGGCCAAAGATTCACACCCTTAAGAGCCTTCTTTGAAACTTAAACCGGTTTTGAGGCTGACTGCACGATTATCTTAATCATAATCTTACTCTTAATCTTGATCAAAAAACGGTTCAAAGTTTCCTAATTTATTAACCAAGACCGAGAATCGGATGGCCTCGAAAGTTG
>JAJFLO010000584.1 GCA_021772675.1 Verrucomicrobiota bacterium
TGGGACCAACACAACAGGAGGTAATCTACAGCAAGGTGCGATTGGGCGTAAGGATTGGCGAGGAAAAGGCGAAGCCAAGGGCGGCTCGGATTAGGGCAGACACTCCGCGAAGCGGTTTAGTTCAACCTGCATTATGCATAAACTTTTGTAGTGAGAGCCGTCAGATTGCGTGAGATCAATAAATTGTGAATTTTATCCGCGTGCAGAAATAGTGAACTATTTCGAACCCGGATAATTTCGTAACTCGTTTATATTATGTGATATGACGACTCGTAATAAAAAGTTTATGAATAATCCAGGTTAGGCTCATAATTTAATAGTATAGGAATTTGTATTCTAAGTTGTTGAAATTTTATATCTTATATCAAATTACAGGATATATCGAATAAGGAGCGTGTTCCGTTTGTAGTCCCGCCTTCAGGCGGAAGCCTGAACGCTGCTTCAGCGAGGACATTCCATCATAGGAGATCGCTGAAGCTCTCCTGAAACTTCCGCCTGAAGGCGGGACTACGAACGAGCTGCAATTAAATTTATAGCATAAGAGGTTCGGAGTACAGTGTCCCGCTTGTGAGCAGGATTGATTTTGCCTATAGCTGCGATTGGAAGCCCCGGAAAAGCCGGTTAAGTTCTTTATTATTCTTTATTTAGAATATCTCTAATGACGTTGTCATTGCATGATTTGTCTGAACCTAATCCGTTATCAGTATCCTCAATAACTGGTTTGGTAGAGAGTTTTTTGAGGATTACAGGTTCCGTTTCACTTATATTGTTTAGATCTATTTTGTATTCAAGCTGTTGTTTGTCAAGTGAATTTGGGCTGTATTTCTCAAGTAGTCGTTCGGTATCGCCATCGTGGGACAAGTGATTGGCAATTTTTCCGGCGGTTCGAGCACCATAATCATTAATAATTTCGCTTTGAGCCTTTTGCATCACGTCAAGAAAGTAATGCTCCAAATTTATTGCTGGCTTATCAACGGAGACGCTTTCCTGCATCCCATTCTCATTTAAAATCGATAGGATTTTTTCAAGAACATCTGCATCCAAAATGGGTGTCGTGATTCTTGTTTTTTGATCATCAACGAGTAATCGGTTTAATGGGCCTCGCGCTCGAATTTTCCCACCATACATAATGATAACCTCATCGCAAACGTCTTCCATATCTGCCAGTAAATGACTGCATATAACAATCGTTTTCTTACGTGCCGATAAAAGCCGGATAAGGGATTTTATCTCACCGCAACCAATTGGATCAAGTCCGGAGGTGGGTTCATCTAAAATAATTAACTCAGGATCATTAATTAAAGCTTGAGCTAATCCTATGCGCCGCGCCATTCCCTTCGAAAATTCGCCAACCAGCCGGTGTGCTGCGTGTTGTAGTCCCACCATTTCGAGGAGTTCTAATGAGCGTTTCCGGCGTTCTGCATAAGAAAGATTAAAAAGTGAACCAAAGAATTTAAGAGTTTCTAAGGCGGATAGATAATGATATAGATAGGTTTCCTCCGGCAAATATCCGATTCTATGTTTAATCTCAACGTTATCGGGATATTTATTGAAAATTTGAATGATCCCGCTAGTTGGCTTAAGCAGACCCAACATCAATTTTATCGTTGTTGATTTTCCCGATCCATTTGGGCCGAGAATTCCAAGTATTTTTCCGGGCGATACGCTGAAACTTATGTCATCCAAAGCAATCGCTTTTGGCCGACCCCAAAAATCGTTGAACACTTTCTTTAAGGATACAGCTTCAATGATATTCATGGATTCGGTGTCAATTTGTGTAGGTGTTAATATTGCACGCAGTATGTATTTTTCTCATCCAGAGGGTTTCAGGTTTCGGGTGTCAGAACACTGGACATTTGTTGGTATATAAATGACATTACTTCTAGCTTCTTTGATTTTTTTTGCTTCAATCCTGAATGCTGAAACTTGACACCTGTTTGTGAACGGTCAGAAGTTTGTTGACATTGGTCACTTGAGGCCAAACCTGTTGAACCCCTGAATGCTATCGGTAAATTCCAGTATTCGGATTTATTTCCCTACAGCTTGTTTTTCTGGCGCCTTGACGACCCAGAATCTAAAAAATCCGGTTTTATCTGCTTTGATGGATGTTGCTTTTTTGCAATTCAAATTTTCGGGAACAGTTTCAGACTTTCCATCCCAAGGACTACAAAACATATTCCACCCAGCGGGAATTGATTTAGGATCCCAGGATACTGTAACGGGACTCTTTCCTGTTTTTGCGAAGAACACCCATTGTACAGTATCAGCAAATCCCCTTATATCTTTATATAAATTATATTTTCGATCGGGTGAAACCAGAAACGTGTAACCAACACCTCCCATGCCAGGAGGAGGGGACATGTCATCCATTTGGTTGTCAAAATCATCAGTTGCATTTTCATTGCATCCAATGAAAACATGTCCAATATGACCATGTTGTATATTCAATTTAATCAAAAATGCATTATTTTTCGCGATACTTTCGGGTTGTTTCGATCCTATAATGGGTTGATTTTCTTTTTTTTCGTCATTTGCTGCTTTAATTTTACTGTGACTAAAAATAAAAAACAAAACTGATAGTAGGAATGTGAATGAGATTAAATATTTTGAATTATTCCAAGCCAATTGTCTGCCTCCTTATGGTTTTATTTAAGCCGCCACTCATGCTGTTAAAATTGCTTAAAAATGAATATGTAATTATGATTATCAATTCATTTTAATTGTTTATAATCGAATAATGAGAAATTAATATGGAAAATATAAGTTTAATAATCTACAAGACGTCATAATATTATAATAGTTCATAATTTAAGCAGAACCTATAAAAGTATCTTGTTTGGTTTTAACCTTTATCTTCAAATTGTATACGATCGAGCCTCTTGTATGATTATCTTTAGATGGGCTGTAACCCAATATAATTATACAAGAGGCTCGATCGTTTAGAGATTTACTGATAATGTTATACACAAAATGTCAAAAACCAAACTCATTTGACCATGGAAGCACTAATAGATTTTGATTGCATTGAAGACAATTGTGGAAAAAATATTCAATTTGATTTATTGACCTTGCAGGATGATAAGGGAAAAATCAGTTGTACCAATTGTCATAAAATATATAAATTCGAACAAGACTTTTTAAATAAACTGAATAAGTTAAGGGTTTTAATTGTTGCAGTAAAAGATGCCGAAGACATTCTTGGCGATTGCAACGTGTCTGTGGTTACACCAGCCGGAGATGTTAAAATACCTTATAGGTTAATGTTAACGAGATTAAACACATTAATTTCGTTGAATCTAAAAGGGAAAAAGCTCGATTTTAATTTTAGAGTAGAACCTTTAAATAACGGGTTGTTTAAGTAATAAAAGAGCTGAATTGGCCTCACGAGTGATTGTGAGAGCTTTTCGAATGGGCTCACATAATAATCAAAAGGAATCACAAATTATGAAACGAACATTCCAACCATCGAATCGTCGTCGGAGAAGGCGGCTGGGTTTCAGGGCAAGAATGTCCAGTAAAAACGGAAGAGATATTCTTAAGCGCAGACGGAGGAAAGGGCGTGAGCGAATTACACCCATCTAAGTGATTGTTTGTGGATACACGTTCACCAACCAATGTTTATTTGCAGAATTAAATAATAAATTGAAAACCATAAATATTGGGAGTGAAGAATTACTGTACGCGCAACACTAAAACGAGATGAAATCATGAGGAATCGAAATGATTTCATGTGTGTCAAGGCCAAGGGCGATGTGTTTAAAGGTCGTTTTGTTATTATTCAAATACTCAAAGCACCAGATTCAAAGACAAAACTTGGTATCATTACGAGTAAACGGTATAGCAACTCTGCGGTTACGCGTAATCGTGCGAAACGGCTAATTAGAGAGTCGTTTCGGTTGATCAAACATCATCTTACTACTCCGATTTGGATCGTTATTATTGCTCGAAAAATGATGTTAAAAGGATCTTTGGAATCCGTTAGGAATGAGTTGATATATTTTTTGACTAAGGCAAATGCTATTGAAAAAGATTCTTGAATATCTAAATATAATGATGAGTTTTATTGCGGTAAAGTTGATAAAAGGATATAAATATATGATATCACCATTGCTAATGCCGTCTTGTCGATTTACACCAACATGTTCAACATTCTGCATTGAATCAATAAAACGATTTGGAATAATTAAAGGTTTATACTTAGGTGGCCTAAGGATATTGAGATGTAACCCATTTCATCCCGGAGGTGTCGATCAGGTGCCTACATCACGGGAATTTAAATGAATGTTTAACTAATAAGCGAGGTCTTTAACACTGATTTGCCATAACAGACCTTAATTATTTTAATAGTAAATATAAAGGAAAAATACAGGATAAATAAGTAAACCTTCTTTTCTACACTAGGTACTTTGATTTGAAGAAGGTTAACCATTGTCATATCACAATTTTTAGTTCAGTCGTTAAGATTTTTTTTGGAGATAGTTTTTAGTTAAATGAAACCATGCCTTATCGGTAAATATTTGACTGATGCAGGCAATATATGGGGCGTTTATCGTTTTATTTCAGCAGGACGAATAATAACTGATAATAATATTTGATCACAATTGAAACAATAAGATTTTAGCGTTCTCCTATCCTATTTCCTTGTTTAGCTACGATTTGATACATGGTCTTATCCTCCTGGTTATTAACCAACTGATGGAGAAAAATGATATAATTATAGTCGGATTGTGCATTACTTTATTATTTCTCTGGTTTGCAAAACGTCCGCTTACTCCACCGCCGCCGCAATCTGTTAACCAAAAAACTGCTGAATCCCAACAATCGTCTCCAGATAAAACTGCGATTGAGTTCGGTAAGGAATTAGGTGATAGTATCCTTGAGCAGGATCAAGTATCAACTCAATTATCTGAATCCAAATCCATTTATCATTCTGATTATCTTAATTTGGATCCCTCCCCGGATGTTCAATTAAATGCTAATAGTGAATTTTCAATAACTATTAATCCTCAATTAGGTGGGATTACCGATGTAATTCTGTTGAAATTTCAAAAAGATAAGGAAAATAAAGCGTCCATTCATTTAGGTAATGAATCCCACCCCATACACAGTATCCAAAACATGGATTATCCATGGCAATTCAGCAATGCAAAAATAGAATCCCAAAGCGACCAACACGTTTCTATTTCCCGCTCAATCGCGAATACTCAGCTCATTATGAGCCAAACTTGGGAAATTGATCCACTAAATTCTTATGAAATTAAGTACCATGTCTCTATTAAAAACTTCGGGGAGACCTCAGCAGATTTTGAGAATATTGTTATTAATTGTGGAATGATGGATCCTCTTGATACAGCTAAAGGGTTTATGGGAGCAGGTGGCCAGGATCAAAAAATTGATGTATTACTCGTTGATTCAGATAGTCCCAAAACTGTTGATATAAATAAACTCAAGAAGTTCGATGAAGATGATCACTTTGAAGCGTCGCGGTGGCGAGTGAAATGGATTGCGATTCAAAATAAATATTTCATCTCCTTACTTAGCTCCGAATCAGAATTTCCGGGATGTACAATGGCTACGGAAAATATTGAAACGACCACTCGTAAAAAAGACAATCAAAAATCGATCATCGGCCAAACTTTTCTGTCTCCGGCCTCGATTAGCAGCAAGCAGTCTAAAGAGTGGAATTTTAATGCTTTTATCGGCCCAAAGCAATATAGTCTTCTCAAGAATCAGGGGAATAATGCGGAATCAGTTTTACAATTCGATTTGTTTTTACTTTTCCACTTTGATTGGGTAAAAGGAATATCTCTGGGTATTCTCTGGGGGATGAATCAATTGGAAAAGATTTTCCATAATTATGGATTGGCGATTATCGTCATTACTATCATTATCAGAGGTATATTTTGGCCGATTACCCACAAAAGCACGGTTTGGTCAAAGCAAATGCAAAAAATTCAGCCTTTGGCGCAGAAGATTCGCGAGAAATATAAAAGCGATCCACAAAAGATGCAGCAAAAAACTATGGAATTATATCGAGAACATAAGATTAATCCTGTTGCGGGTTGTTTGCCTATGTTATTACAAGTCCCTGTTTTTTTCTCATTATTTAATGTGTTTAGAAGTGCGATCGAACTAAGGCAAGCTAGTTTTCTTTGGGCGACTGATTTATCTAAACAAGACACAATATTTATAATACCTATTGGTGATATCCCAATTAATCCACTTGCCTTACTGATGGGGGTGACCATGTTTTTACAGCAAAAAACCATGCCTACAAGCCCCGATCCAATGCAGCAAAAAGTTATGATGTTTATGACAGTATTTTTTGTCATTATGCTATACCCAATGCCATCGGGATTAACCTTATACTGGACAATAAATCAAATAATTTCCATTGTCCAATACAGAATTACCCATAATATGGGAGCCGTAAAGGTGTAAATTTATTAAAATTAAAGGAGTATAATCTATGACAACAGTAGCTAACGATGAATACTTACAACAGGCAGAAAGTAACTTCAAACAACTTGTATCACTTTTGGGGTTGTCGGCAGAACTTCAATCAAAAAACGAACGAAATACTATTTATCTTCATGTTAAAACTAATGAGCCAGGAAGGATTATTGGACGAAAAGGTCAGACCTTAAATGCGTTGCAGCATTTATTAAATAGTATTTTGCTGAATCAAAAAAAGGTATTTCCCAAAGTTTTGATTGATGTTGAGGGAAATAATGAAGAGAAGAAAAAACCTGTTCCAAGACCAAGTAAAAAAACTGATACATTACAATCACAGATCTTAGATGCTGCAAAAGAGGTAAAACGTTGGGGTGAGGATGTAACGTTAGTGAAACTTACCCGACATGACTTAAAGCAAGTTGCATCCGTTATAAAAGATGATAGAGAACTTGAAGTTTTCGTTGATGAAAGTAGCAATAAAGGACAAGGCAAAGTTAAAATCAGATTAAAAAAGTAAAACATGCATTGTAAGCAGTACCTACTTTTCCCAAAATAAACTTAGTCTATTTTTAGGCATGTAATGCCACTGCTAGATCTAAATACTGTTCAACACTTAGGTTTTCAGGGCGGAAGCCTACATCCAGGTTTAACTTAAGAAATATTCGTTCTAGTGATTTTGTTTGATAATTCAATTTTAAATTAGAAATCAATTTTTTCCTTCGGTGGGAGAAGCTTAACCGAACCAAGTTGGACAGCTTGGCGAATAAGTCTGGGGTGACTGGGCTTAATTTTTTTGTAAATACGACAAATAAAGATTGAACCTCAGGAACAGGCCAAAAAACATTTGGTGGAATTTTTCGTACGATTTTCACATCATAAAGAGCTTGAGTTTTTATCGTAATTGCCCCATAAGATTTACGATCTTTTTCCGAAGCGAGCCTTTCCGCCATTTCTTTCTGAAAGAGAAAACACATCCGTTCGGGTTTATTCCGAGTTTCAAGCAGGCGAGACAATATTATGGAGGAAAAATTGTAAGGAAGATTGCCAATACAAGTAAAAGGAATATTATTTGAATGTTGATCGAAGTTGATTCTACATGCATCTGCGTGTATAACTGAAACGCTTGAAGTTGAATATTTTTCGATTAAATAATTCGCTAATTTTCTATCGTATTCAATGATGATCAGTTTGGTATTTTCACTACTGACAAAATCGGTTAAATTTCCAATTCCGGGTCCGATTTCAATAATGAGGCTATAGGAATTCTGGCAGCATAGATTTGCAAGATATTTGAGTAGATTTTGATCGAAAAGGAAATTTTGACCCAGTTTTTTATTAGGCCGTACACCCAAGGATTTTAATAATTGAATCAAATCATTTTTTTTCATTCCTGAAAAAAAACACGTATATAAGCTTTGCTTCTCAATTCTTCTATATAGGATTCATAACGTTTCTTTTTTGCTTCGTTATAAAGATTTCGTTTTATGCCATCATAGACTTCCGCAATGGGATGGTCTATTCCTTCAATAAGATCTGCAACCTTAACAAAATAGGTTGATCCACTTAAAATTAGCGGATCTGAAACCGCACCTTTTTTAATTTCCACAAGTGCATTTTTAAATTCTATTCGGATGTCGTTTCTATTTAGCCATCCCAGCTCACCACCATTTTTTTTGCTTGGATCATGGGAGTGTATCTTGGCTAATTCTGAAAAATCCGATCCTTTCCTAATTTCGTCGGAAATTGTAGCTACAAGTTTTTCAAACTCTTTTTTACTTTCCAATTCATCCGGAATAATCATAATGATTTGTAGCAAAACTTTGGAAGGTTCCGAGTAATTCTCGATATTATCGTTAAAATAAGCTTCGATCTTATAGGGTGAAATGATGATATTCCGATCAATGGTTTGATTGATAAGAAGGTCGACTGCGAGTTTTCTTTCTATTTTTTCTCTGAATTTTTCAATAGATGTATTGGATTCAAGTAGCATTTCTTCAAATTTTCCCCAGTCTCCCCCCGTATAAGATTTCACGATAGAATCAATTCGTTTATCAACAAGTTCCAAGGGAAATTGAAACCCTTTTGTTTTAAAATCAGCATAAATAAGTTTTTCGTTAATTAAGTCATGCGCTGCTTTAATTCGGTACGCGTTAATTTCATTAACCAACTTTTGACGTTTGTCGATATTATTTAATTCTGATTCGGCAATGTCTTTTTTAAGCTTCTGCTCAAATTCAGCATTATATGTGGCAACATCATACACGGTAATTACATCATCATTAACAACAGCAACGATTCCGTCTGTGTAACCTTGATCTTGAGCTGAGGAAAGTGGTATAAGCAATATAGAAGAGATAATTGAGCAAATGAGATTTCGACAACGTTTAAGCGACATTGGAAACCTTTTTGTTAATCTTTTTTAATGTCGGTTTCGCATTATTATTAATTACCCGCTCATTGATAGTACACGCGCTAATATCGTTTCGTGAAGGTATTTCAAACATTATTTCAAGCATCGTGGCTTCTAGTATTGACCGTAAACCGCGGGCTCCTGTGCCTCTTTTTATCGCTTTTTGAGCAAGGGCTTTCAATGCCCCGGCAGTAAATGACAGCTCGACATTTTCCATTGCAAAAAGGCGTTGGTATTGTTTGATTATCGCATTTTTTGTATCAGTAAGAATGGATATGAGGTCTTTTTCAGTTAACTCATTAAGTACTCCAAAAATGGGTAATCGGCCAATAAATTCAGGGATCAATCCAAATTTGAGTAAATCCTCTGGCTGAACTTCGCGAAGTATATCTTTCTTATCCTTGCTGAATGCAGCCAATGATTTTTCTTCCTCCTTGTCTAAATCGGAGTGAAAACCCAGCAAGCGCTTTCCTAACCGCCGTTGGACGACTTTATCGAGGCCAACATAAGCTCCTGCACAAATAAACAGGATATTACTCGTATCAACTTGCAGATATTCCTGGTGGGGATGTTTCCTTCCTCCTTTTGGTGGGACATTTGTCACAGCACCTTCAAGTATTTTTAGTAGGGCTTGCTGTACGCCTTCTCCGGATACGTCTCGTGTGATGGAAACATTTTCAGACTTTTTGGAGATTTTATCGATTTCGTCAATATAAATGATGCCAACCTGAGCGCGTTCAATATTATATTCTGCTGACTGGACTAATCGAAGAACAATATTCTCAACGTCTTCTCCAACGTAACCCGCTTCAGTCAAAGTTGTTGCGTCGGCAATGGCAAATGGGACATCTAATGTTTTAGCTAATATTCTTGCCAATAGTGTTTTGCCGGAACCCGTAGGGCCAATGAGTAAAATATTACTTTTTTCGATTTCTACATCATCATTAAATAGTATCTTATCCGCCTGGGTTTCCCGCATATGCTGCAAGCGTTTATAATGATTGTGTACTGCAACGGATAATACTTTTTTGACAAAATCCTGGCCAACAACATACTCATCTAATATTTTCTTCATCTCGGTTGGTTTCGGAACCAAAAGTTCCGGTATCGTTGATTGAGAAACCGTTTTGGATATTTGACCATCGCCAGTCTCGTTTCCTGCAATCATGTTATTGCACAACTTCACACAATCTGAACAAATGAATACGCCTGCCGGGCTTGAGATTAATTGAGGCGCTTCACTTCGAGGTCTGCTACAGAAAGAGCAAAAAATATCACTTCCTTTTTTCTTGGGCATAATTTTATTCCTTTATTGACAACTACGGACCATTTATTTGGCTGATTTCTTTGTTAATACCGAATCAACAATCCCGTAATCACATGCTTCCTGAGCAGACATGAAAAAATCTCGATCAGCATCTTTCGCAATTTTCTCGATTTTATTGCCTGTATGACTTGCCATTATCTGATTTAAAGAGGCTCGCAATCTTACAATTTCTTTAGCTTGAATACCAATGTCTGCTGCGGTTCCTTGCGTTCCACCCCAAGGTTGATGGATCATTATTCGAGCATTTGGCAATGCATAACGTTTTCCTTTTGTACCCGCTGCGAGTAGTACAGCACCAAGGCTTGCAGCTTGACCAACGCAATAGGTCCTAATTTCACAGCTTAAGATATTCATGGTGTCATAAATCGCCAATCCGGCAGTTACTGATCCGCCAGGGCTGTTGATATAGAAATCGATATCTTTCTGCGGGTCTTCAGATTGCAGATATAAGAATTCGGCAACTAGTAAATTAGCAACTGCATCATCAACGGGTGTACCCAATATTATAATTCTATCCTTTAATAATCGGGAATAAATATCATATCCTCGTTCACCGTGGGCACTTTGTTCCACAACCATCGGTACTAATGTCATCTTTTCCATATTATACTCCTACAAATTTAACAGTTATTTATCATCTTTTTTATTTGCTTGGCCATACTCGATTAACTTCTCAAATACTTTAGAATTTAAGATATTTGCTCCAATTTTTGATTTAAGTTCTTCGGCATCGAATTTTCTATTTTGCTTTCTGGCTTCACGCTCGTGTTGATCTTTGACTCTGTTGAAATAAGAATTGATTTCTTCCTGATTTATTTCAATTTCTTCCTGCTTCGCAATTTCCTGGACAATATAATTTAATTTTAATCGGTTTTCGGCTTCTTTATTTACATCTTTTTGAAGCTCATCTTTGTTTTCTCCAATTTCTTCACCGGTTGTATATTTATTTTGTTCCTGCTTTTCCATTATTCTTGACACAAGGGTATAATATTTTTCCTGTTCTAATATTTTTTGTGGTAATGGGAGTGATGGTGTTTCATTCAGTAAATAATCGTTTACCTGGTTTTGAACTAACGCTTTACTTTGTGCCATCTTTTCGCTGAAAAGTTTTTGTTTCAGTAACGATTTTAATACATCAAGTGATTCTGTACCAAAGGTTTTTGCAAAATCATCATTAAGTTCCGGTGTCGTAGATGAATGCACTTCATGCACATTAATGGTGTATGATATTGATTTGCCAGATAGAAAATTCTCGTGAAAATCTTCTGGAAACGCAATGGTCAGGTTGATATCACTTCCTCCTGAAGCCCCTTTTAACCCTTCTATAATTCCGGGAAGTATTTCAGGTTCTTTCAGTATGAGCCAAGTTTCATCTGATGTTAAAAGTTTTGCTGCAGATTCGGGGATTTCCTCTTCAACTAATTCTGCTGAGTAACTTACTTTTAACATGTCGTTCTCAGTCGCAGGGGAATCAACCTTTTCATATGTTGCTCTTTCATTACGAATAAGTTCAATTGCATTATCGACTTCTTTATCACTCGGTTCTACTTCAGGGAAATCAATTTTTATTTCTTTGTAATTTGGCAATGTGACTTTTGGTGCAACATCAAACTCAACACTGTATGAAAACGGATGATTTTCTTTCACGTCATCAATTCTATCATTTTTAAATGCAGGTGCACTTATTGGCTTTTTGTCGCTTTGTTCAATTGCAGTCTGCAAGCTCGTCCGAATTAGTTCTTGTTTTACCTCATCAGTTATTTTTTCTGCAAAACGTCGTTTTATCAAATTATGAGGAATCTTACCTTGTCTAAAACCTGGAAGTTTAGCATGATTCATGAAGGTTTCTACAACGTCATGAAATACTGAATTTACTTCTTCTG
Organism: Verrucomicrobiota bacterium; assembly: GCA_021772675.1. Classification (GTDB taxonomy): domain Bacteria; phylum Verrucomicrobiota; class Lentisphaeria; order JABSQK01; family JAJFLO01; genus JAJFLO01. Next base: position 12,077 of record JAJFLO010000584.1, read on the forward strand.
TAGGTATATTGATTTCAATAGTATAATGGCATGGTTCAGATGCTGTTGGGGTACAGGTAATATTGCTTGTATTCAATGATTAATTCCTTTGAATATGGTTAAAGTCTACAATCAGAATTAGTTGTATTAATTTTTGCTGAATGTTAGTATGGATGCTTTTACTATTCAGTCTGGCGTTTCGTACATAATAATTCACCGGATATCGAAAATTATTTAAGAACCCGCCCTGGATATTACGGCAAACTAACTTGATCCCTCAAACTCAATATCTTTGAAAACTGAATGGGCGACCAAATTGAAAAAGTAACCCTTAACATAGAATAGAAAGTACCCTTTTCAACGAAGGATTTATGAATTCTGTAAATATATTCATCTCAATTTCAATGCTTTATAAATTCATACAGGTCTTATTTTCTAGATAATTCAATAACATCCTCTTTCACAATGGCTTAGATGTATCAGGATAGATGTATTTCGCCATTACATTTTGGTCAGATTGAAAATTTATAATTATTTAAAGTAAAAGATTGCTATCTCCTCAGAATCGGGGATTGTGGAGTAGATATTGCCGGTTATGAACTTGTCATCTAATGTCAAAGCTTATCCGACAACTCTTACCATTTAATAACACGGAGATCTATTCTAACTTAGATTATTCATATAGTTTTGTGATGAGAGTTATTAGATTGCGTGAAATCAAAGAGTTATGAATATCATTCGCGTGCAGGAAGAGTGAACTATTTCGAACCAAAAGATCTTTGTAACTCGATAGTATAGGAATTTGTATTCTAAGTCATTCTAATTTCAGATTTTAAATAAATTTTACAGAATCTCTTGATAAGGAGTGTGTGTTGGTTTGTAGTTCCGTCTTCAGGCGGAAGTTTTACCGACGCTTCAGCGAGTGCGTG
>JAJFLO010000585.1 GCA_021772675.1 Verrucomicrobiota bacterium
TTAATTCATGCGATTCGTCGCGAGAGCACTTAACTCGCTCATAATAAATTGATTAGAGAAAATTTCACAATGAAAGTGAATTTTCATTCACTGAGTTGTAAAATTGAGTTAATCGGCTTATTTGAGCAGAGATTAGGGCTCGCAGCAGAATACTGATGAATTAATCTGGTTAAGTGTATCAACTTTCTTTGTGTACTTAACCAGGATTCACAATACTTCTGTTACAAAAGCGAATATCACCTAAATTCAAAGTCTTAACTTGTCTCGCAATTCTGCTCAGCGGAACTTAACACACTGTCATCTGCTTGCCTACGTCAAGCCATTGAATATAGGAAATCTAAAACCTGCTGGTCTTCGATATAAATTGATTCTAATTCCGAACACTGAAACCCGAAGCCTGTGAGCGATTACTAAATTTATAATCATGGCGTGTCAGGGGCTTGTAGAGGAATGATACGAGTTTATATACCGAAAGCCATCAGGTTTTCGACAGATTTCTGTAAAATCACTGCCTAAATTGACAAACGAATGTCGAAAAACCTACTGCTTGCAGTATAACGGTTGAGTTCTGGAATCTTGAACGGCAACATGAATATTATTCAGGGTAGGTAAAGAATTACACCACAGTTTTCGCATTGACCAAAACTTGATTTTCTTAAACTTGATTTAATCTGAGGTGTTACTTTCAGGAAACACCCTCCACAATTTTCACCTTGAAGCGGAACAACGGCTTTTATGAATATTTTTCCTGAGGAGCGACGTTTTAAAAGTCTCTGGTAATTATTGAATAGTTCTGTTGGCAGACTTTCGGTAAGGCTTTTACGAACCTCTCTTACCTTTTTAATTTGCATGTTGCAATTTTCATTGCGGGTATCCAAGTCCTTTAAAGAGTTTTCGATACGTCCTTTGGTCGAATCAAGAGTTTTGGTTGCTTTCTCTCTGCTTTTCTTGCTTTTTTCCAGTTTTTCCCAGAATACTAATTGTTTATCTTCGTGGAGTTCTATTTTTTCGTTGAATTGCTTGATTTCTTTTAGCAGGGCTTTGTATTCATCATTCTTTTTTATCGATGCAGATTTTCCTTGCAAATTGAGAATTTTTTCCTTCAAAGAAGCAATCTCAATTTCCTCTTCTTTTATATTTTTTTCAATTTCCAGATAGTTGCTTTTTGCAACAGTCACAGCATCTTCTGCCTCACTCATTAGATGCTTTACTTTTTCTTTTTCTTCAGGTACGGATTCAATTTGCATTTTTAAATTAAAAATCCGAATGTCTTTATCTTGAATTTCAAGAAGTTGTTCGATTGTTCTATCCATACCGTATTGATCCCTTTCGTTGGTCAATAAAAAGTCATTACAATAAACATACTATTTGAATAAACAACTTTATCTTCATTGATTATAGGGATTTTTATATGATAAATTCACAGTTCAACGGTCAGAAAAATGAGATCTCATGATATTCAACCATAAAACACCTTTCTTCTTGCTTAGTCTTTTTAACTCGTTGGATAGATCGTTAATTATTTTGAAAACAAAATGTCAGAGTATTTTATGAAATGAATTGGAATATCGCTTCTTAACGATCCCATTATGTTTATTATATAATTCAGTTCAATCTGAAACAATCAAAATTAGTTTAAGGATATCACTTGAAGAGATCATACTATTTTGGAATATCTAGTAGGCAACCTTTTTTTTGCGGCAGAATTTGCTCTGTAAATCCGATAAAAAAATGCTTTCGTATGCTTCTTCCTCTTTCTTTTGTTGCACTATTGATCACTAGTGGTTGTTCCGAATCGTCGATAAATGAAATTGTCACTGAATCACTGAATTTGGCAAAAATAGGTGATCACAGCAGTTGGAAAAAAGCGCTGAAAAATGTTGAATCATGTATCAAACGCGGAGTGACAAATGACAATTTAATTTCATTTTATATCTTGTGCCTATCTCGAACTGGAAATGATGAGAAGGCGTTAACGATTGCTCTCGATCAGGTATCGACGAGCATGGATAATTTTTTCTGCAATTATTTGATTGGCAAGCTATACTTTAATCAGGGGAAATACCTGAAGGCCTACACGTATTTACAAAAATGTAACACATTGAAGCCGAACCACATTAATACAATTATATTATCGCTTAAGACAGCTTCCAAATTAAACGTGCCAGAGGAAAAAGAATTATATCTGCAATTATTGAAACATGATCCGTTCAAAGAATCATTTCTGGTGTATAATGATTTAGCATGTTGGTATGCAAATCACGATGATGTTCCGCGTGCGCTAAGTTTTTTTTCACGTGCATTAAAATATTCAGATGGTCATCCATTGGTCTTTTTTAATATGGCAATTCTTAATGATCAAAATCTGGATAACGATAAAGTTGCACAGCGCTTTTATCTTAACTTTTTGTATAAATCAAAAGACAATTATCCTGAGAAATCAGAAAAAGTACTAGCTCGATTGCAAAAAATCGGTAAAAAGTGGGAATGATGTTTGAGCAGACAAAAGACAGAGTTAAAGACGCGCTTGATATTTCCGACGTAATTAATTCATACATACCATTAAAACGTTTTGGAAATAATTATAAGGCATTATGTCCCTTCCATACCGAAAAAACCCCGTCCTTTTCAGTAAATGTTGAGAAGCAGAAATATTATTGTTTTGGTTGTCAAAAGGGTGGTGATGTATTTCAATTTGTCATGGATTATGAGCAGACAGATTTCCCTAACGCACTCAGAACATTGGCTCAACGTGCGGGAATTCCCATTCCAGAAAAAAGCGGCTCTACTGAGGTCAATCCAGATACAAATAAAAAGGACGAATTATTCAAAATTAACCATCTGTTAGCAAACTGGTTTCACGATAACCTATTGGGCAATGTGGGTAAGTCCGCGCTGGATTATACATTAAATCGTGGTGTTAACCAGGATGTGTTAAACACATTCCGTATCGGATTTGCTCCTGAATCGTGGGATCACACATTGAGCTGGGGGAAGAAAAATGGATTTGGTGGTGATGCTATGCTTCAGGCCGGTGTATGTGTACAGAAGACAGGTGCAAGTAATCAGGTATCAAATTATGACCGATTTCGTAATCGATTAATGTTTCCAATATGGAATGAGCAGGGAAAGGTTATTGGCTTCAGCGGCAGGGTACTGGGAAAAGATGATTCGGGTGGAAAATATATCAATACACCCGAAACTCTAATTTTTCATAAAGGTAAAGTTTTATATGGATTGAACCTTGCCCGTGATGGCATTAAAAAATTTGGATTTGCCTTGATTTGTGAGGGGCAGATGGATGTCATTGCCTGTCATCAGGCTGGGTATACAAATGCCATCGCGCCAATGGGCACCGCATTTACCGAAGCCCAGGCGCGTCTGCTGAAACGTTATATCGATCAAGTGATCTTCTTATTCGATGGTGATGCCGCTGGACAGAATGCTGTCATTAAAAGCATTGATTCTTTTTTACCGGTTGGATTATCTGCAAAGGTTGCTGTATTGGAGAGTGGTGAGGATCCTGATACCTTGGTGCGCAGCGGAAATACCAATAGTTTGAAGGAAAAAATTGAAGGTGCAATTGATTATTTTATTTATCGAATGGACATTGAAATATCTCGTTTTGATCAGAACACCCCGACAGGAAAAACCACAATAACCGAGAACATTCTAAAAGAATTGCTACGCATTGAAAGTCTTGTGGCGCGTGGGGAATACTGCCGTATTCTTGCAAAACGATTGAATATTCCTGAAAATACTGTCCTTCAGGAATTGAATCGAATTATGACAAAAAGTAAAAAGCCAGCCTTTCATTATGCATCTGAAAAAAGCGAGGAAAAAGTCGTATCAAACTTAAATGTGTTAGATAATGTGGAAAGACAAGCTGAAATAATACTCCTTGAGTTAGTCGTATACCATGAAAAATATGCGGTCAGATTATTAAAAGATTTACCTTTGGAGTATATCAGCAACAGTGCAGTAGGACGGGCATTAAACGAAATTTTAGCCCACACGGAGCAGGGGGAGTGGCAGGAGGCTGTTTCTGTATTAGCTCAAAAAATGGGGGATTATCAATCTGAGGATATTAATAAGGTAATGAACGATCCCAATTTAGTTGTAGACATGCGGTCGGAAAAATTGGAAAGAATTTATATTTTGAATCTATATAGGAATTTTCTTTTCCGTAAAGTAAAAAAGAAAATGAAAGATATCCAGGATTTGATCAATAAAGCGCCGACCGAAAGTGCGTTGGCAGATTTGAAGAATGAGAAAGCAAAATTAAATGAAGAAAGTAGACAAATAAGTAATCGACTGAAAGAGGTATAAGGCGTGCAAAAAAGCAAACGCTGTTTAGCAAAATTCGTTTGCAATTTTTTCCGCAGTAAGTCTTGCGTTATGCACGCAGTCGGGAATACCAATGCCATTGTATGAGCTGCCAGTCAGATTGATGCCTGGTAGTTTGCAAATAACTTTGTCTAAGGAGGCTAACCAGTCAAGATGTCCGACTTCGTATTGGGGATTTCCATTTTGCCAACGAAATAGTTTATGAAATATGGGTTCATGATTGATTTTTAATATGTCATTAAGTTCGTCTTGGACGAGTTTCATCAATTGATACTCAGAAAGTTTGACCAGGTGGCTTTTACCGGGACCACCAATAAAAACCCGGATGAGCAAAACATCTTCAGGGGCACGGTGCTTGAATTTTTTGGATGCCCATGCGCAGCCCAATATTTTTCGATTTTCCGCGAAAGGTATCAAAAAACCAGAACTACGGAGATCCAGTGTCTTTGGAAGATCAGAAAGTTTATATCCCAATGTTATCGTTGCTGTGGAAGTATATTGAATCCTATCCAATAACTGTGCCAATTCGTTTGAGATACTGGTCACAATCTCAGATGTAATGTAGGCAGGCGTTGCAAACACGATAGTATGAGTACCATACTGCTGGTCGTTTGAGTCGATGAGGTCATAGCCGGATTGCGTTTTTGCAATTGATCTTATTTTTGTATTTACTTTAAGCTCGCACTTCAGGCTGTCTAGTATTGCCTTGGCTAATACATTCATGCCATCCTTAAAACTCATAAATACCGGATGCTTTGATGTTTGAGCACTCGACAAATTCTGACCGTTTAACTTACTAATACTGTTAATCAAACTGCCATGTTGATGCTCTAATTCGAGTAATTGTGGATATAAACTGCGCATGCTGAGTTTTTCCGGGGATGTTCCGTATATACCCGCCATTATTGGAGCGTAGATGGTATCAAATGCCTCTTTGCCAAAATGACGTTTTATGAAATTTTCCAGGCTTTCATCATGGTTAGATGGCTGGGGTTTGAGATAAATTTCTGCCATCATCTCCACTTTACTGGCAAATGACAACATCGGCATGTCATAAACAGATTCCAATGAATCGGGTATTCCTAAATACAGACCTTGAATAAGGGGGACTAAATTGTTTTTCCTGAAGATATGAAAGGTATTGTGACTGTTTATGGGAATAAGTTTATCTTCTATACCCAGATCTTTACATAAATTCAGGACATAAGGTTTTCGCGTAATAAATGAATCCGGTCCTCCCTCAATAGTAAAATTATCGAATTTTTCGGTAACAATTTTCCCTCCGATGTTCGCTGCTGATTCAATAATGGTACAGGTCAGGGGAAGACATTGAGTCGTGATCAATTTTTGCAAATAAAATGCGGTTGTTAGTCCGGTAATCCCACCACCGATGATTGTAATATGGGGCATAATAAAAGTCTTTGTTGCTTCTTTGAAACTTAAACCGGTTTTGAGGCTGACTGCACGATTATCTTAATCATAATCTTACTCTTAATCTTGATCAAAAAACGGTTCAAAGTTTCCTAATTTATTAACCAAGACCGAGAATCGGATGGCCTCGAAAGTTG
>JAJFLO010000586.1 GCA_021772675.1 Verrucomicrobiota bacterium
TTATACTGGCACAGAAATCGCTCATCATTTTGCGTGCCAACATTAACCTTTTCGATGTATTTTTTAACCATTTTTCTCTCCCTTTTTTATAATAAGTTTGTGGGTATTGTTTTTATTATCCATCATGCTTGAATATAGCACTTAATATGCTTGTATTCAATTGTTTATGGAATATTTATTTCATTGAAAACACTGCGTTTTCAACTTGACTTTTCCACAATGGCTTAACTTAACGACATTGAGCGGAGCCTTCGATAACGGTGAACCAGTCGATCACTTCTCTCAGCTTAATAAACGCCTCTCGACAAATCTGAATGATCTGAATTTCGTTCTCTCGGACTGGGAGCATACAATTAATCTCGACAATGGTTGGAACCTATCTTCATTCCCCGGAAAACCGGTAAATGAACACATTTCTAATTTTATGAATCATTCGCGAAGTGCGATCTGGACGTGAAACAGAACGATGATGACGCAAGTGAGTATCAACGAAATAAGCCACGGATCCGGCTACTGGATTTATGTTCCGAAGGACACATCGTTGTTTCTCAGAGGTACCATCGACAATTCAATAACCCGTCTTGGAAAATCCTATAATCTCGTCGGTGTCGCTGAAAACATAACAATATAGCAGACAAATCAGTCAATCGTTTTTCCGGTTTGGGGTTGGGAAAATGGACGATTTGTATCAATACTCAGAAATAATGGTCTTGCATCATTCAAAGGGTACTGGATATATGCCAGGGAAATAACAACAATTCATTAAGATGTTCAATTCTTGCGTAGAGTCGCTGAAGCGCAGAGGTTAAAAAAAACGTTTCAGTGCATGTGAAAAACATGCGCTGAAACAATATATTATTTTTCGTTTTTCTCTGAACCTCAGGAGCAATTATGGGTGAACCTTTTTCAGGCATTAAATTTTATAGAAACGTACTAAAAATTCGTGTCGGCTTAATTGGAATGTACGCTTTTTGGAGGGTCGATGTCCTCAGCGACCGTTTGTGCGGCTTCTGTTCGGTCGCTGAGGACATCGGCCCTCCAAAAAGCGTACATTCACCCATAACTGCTGGAACCTCAGCGTATCTGCACGAGAATAAGTTTTTAAATTAATTCCGGGCTGCTTCTTAGGAAGTGGGCTGTATAATTGCAGCCACCATACCGTCGTCTGAAATGACGGAATCTAAGTCCTCTCATTACTAAGTTGGTGAGAAATGCGGGGCAGAGGTATTTTGGGAAGTCTAGTCGACCGGTATTCTTTAACCTCAATCAACAAAATCCATTTCCGGTTCGTCGGCGGTTGGACCGTATGTCTTGGGCAATGGGATATCACATAAACGCATATACACGGTCAACTGTCCACGGTGATGAATCAAATGACTGAGAATAAATGATCGAAAAACAGCAGCTTTTGGGACCTCTTCCATAATAGTTTTTCCGCCGACAATCATTTTCCATGGCTTAACTAGTTCTTCGTCAGATTTCCCTTGTAGAGCGTCTGCGGCAATCTTTAGATTCTTATCTGTCAACTCAAGTAACTCTTCTTGAGAGGTGGGTTCAGCAGGTTTGTAATTTTCCATATCAAGCTCAAATACATCGAGATTAACAATGTCACCTGCCCAGGCAACCGACTCGACAGTATGACCGGCCAACTGCCCCATTGTCATTGATTTTTCATGTGGCTTATACTCAAAATGTTCTGCTTCAATTCGAGAAAAATGGCGTTTGGTGGTTTCAATTTCTTGATTCAATTCAAAAATGAGTGCTTCTGCTGTAGACATGATTTTTTCCTTTCTTTTAGGGTTATAAAATAAAAATATTAAACAAAATTTAACCACTGATTTTTATGGATAAACACGGACTAAAATCATCGTAATTCACTCCGCTCATGCTGAGACAAACCCTTTTGAAAAAGGTTCGATGCTGTTCGTTATACTCACTTTCGCTTTGTTAGATGGGCCATCTCACGCTGGGGTTACTCAAACTCTTTTCCTAACATACTATGATTATTTACTCACACTGAATTAGGATTGAGATTGATGACTGGCTAGACCTGGTCTAACTCAAAATCCAACTCAATTACATATCTTTATTCTTTCTGGTTTTCGTGCAAAAATTGCTCAAGATTTCCGATACAACCGGCCCAGCCTTGATTATGATGTTCGCATGTTTTTTCGTCCGCAAAACGTTCGTGAGTAAGTATTAATTCAGATTCATTGATTCCAATTGACTTAAATTCAAGCGTAACTAAAGTTTCTGGATGATTTTCACTACTACCAGAATCCGTATTTTTCCATTGCCAAGTGTAAATGAGCTTCTTATTCGGGACCACTTCTTGATAAGTGCCGACAACTGTATGCACTTTGCCATCGTTTGTATTTGTCATTGATATACAATATTTACCGCCGGCTTGAACGTCTGCCGTTGCTTTTATATTCATTGAACGATCCGGTGCATGCCACTTTTTTAACTGCTCTGCATTCGACCAAGCATGATATAGAGTTTCTACCGGCACAGAAAATTTACGACTTAGAGTCAATTGGGTTGAAGAGTCTGTTGAATTTAGCATTGTCTATTCTCCTTTATTCTTGTCTTTTTGATTGTCGAGATGGTTCTCTAAAGAGTCTAATAAGCTATTCCACAAAGCACAATGATCCTGCAACCATTTCAACGCTTCATCCATAGTCTTCGGATTTATCTGGCACCAGTGTTCACGTCCTTTGCGAGTCCGCTGCAATAAATTAGATTTTTCCAAAATGCGAATGTGCTTGGAGACAGCAGGTAAGCTCATAGCAAACGGTTCTGCCAATTCGGTTACCTTTGCAGGCCCCAATTTCAGCCGTTGCAACATTGATCTCCGTGTTGGATCCGACAATGCAGAAAACACATCATCAAGGTACTTATTTTTATATTTAACCATCTGGTTAAATATTATGGCAGGCTTTATGGATGTGTCAATACGATTTTAGAGAAAATTGAAAATTTGTTATTTAAGAAAATTTGCAGAGAAAGAGGGTGGAGATGGTTGCAAATACTAAAGTACCCATTCTAAGGACTCACAAATAAATAACTTGGATTTTTCGCATCTTATCTTCACGTCATCTATGTCCGATCCAAATGACGAAAAACATTGAAATAGTGCAATATTCCTGCTGCTTTTGGCCATTCAGATCGCCCAAACC
>JAJFLO010000587.1 GCA_021772675.1 Verrucomicrobiota bacterium
GGAGTTTTTTCTGATTTTTATACTTGAGGAAGCCAATAAAGAAGTGATTTGTGTCAGATAAGTATAAGACAATGGGATTCAAGTTTGAGGCTGTCAATCCAAATTACCGAGTGGGTATGTTATTTTCTTGCAATCGCCTAATCTCTGCTCAAATAAGCCGATTAACTCAATTTTACATCTCAGTGAATGAAAATTCACTTTCATTGTGAAATTTTCTCTAATCAATTGATTATAAGCGAGTTAAGTGATCTCGCGACGAATCGCATGAATGGATCAGGTTACTTGGCTTCTACAACTATAAACATTATACTAGCAGTTAACCGTTTATAACCGGGATGTTAACAACGAAAAAAGCAGTTTTTATATGCTCAAAAATCGTGTCTTTTTAAAGGTACGCCCTTAATTTGTCATTTATAACACATGTTTAATCAAATAACTATAGATCAGTATAAATGATTTGAATGATTGTTGAAAATAAAATAAAATATGATAGAAATATAATATGATGTATAACTCGGCGAAATAATCTAATCTGATTAATTCACGCGATTTCTACTACGAGCACATATTTTGCTTCATATAAAAGGACTTATGTAGAGCTGGAGAATTCGAAATAGTGTACTATTTCTGCATCCTCCAAACCTTCATAACTCATTGATTTGAACCAAACTAAGGGGCTGTCATGAAATAAGTGTTACAGATTCGTGCTCAGATTTGATTTAGTTTTGGTGGGTGCGATAGAGCGAAACCGGAATAATAGCGATCTATTTTGAGGATTTCGTGACCGAGTATCGGCCGAAAATGAACCGAATCCGAGATGTAAGTTGTGATGCTTAATTTATGGCGGTCCCTAAGCACTCTCGTGACGAAATCTCATGAATTAATCAGGCTAAAGGGTTGTTTTAAATTTTGATACATAAGAGACAGTTGATTTATCACACTGATAGGTTTAGTTCCCAAAGGCGTGCGTCAATACCGGTAATGTTTCAAGAGATTACATACCTTGTTGCTTATGGCTGGGTAATTGATTTAGCCGTTGTTTATTGAAAATCAGGAAAAATTATTGAGTGCCGTTTGTTATGATAAAGATACCTAAAAATCCACCTGAATCCGGAACGTTGCTGATATCAGCTGTGAACATGATGGATCCAAATTTTTCCAGATCGGTGATATTTATATGTGATCATGATCTGGACGGTTCTTTTGGCCTAGTATTAAATCAACCATTGCCCTTAAATGTTTCGGATGTAGTTAATAATATACATAATTGGGAGGGGAAATTATATCGAGGAGGGCCTGTTCAGGAAAATTCACTCCATTTTTTACATCGATGCCCGGATTTGGAGATTAATAGTAAGGAAATTATGCCTGGAATTTATTGGGGCGGTGATTTTGAGGCCCTAAATGAGAGGTTCATAACAAAAAACTTGTCATCATCTGATTTCAGATTCTTTGTCGGGTATTCTGGTTGGGGTAAAGGACAACTCGAAGATGAAATTAAACGAGATTCCTGGTTTTCCAGAAAAGCGACATCGGATCTTATTTTTTTTGACGACTGTCAGAATCACTGGCGTAAGATATTCTCAACGATGGGATCTGAATATGATTTATTAGTAAATTTTCCTGATGATCCAAGGCTAAATTAAATCAGTTTTTCCCAATTATATTGTATCCGAACGAGCCAGAATCCATATGTTTAAAAACATCATCAATGACAAATTTTTTAGCTGCATTTTGTTTTTCTTGACTCAAGCTGGACGTGTACGAAATTAAGCTAGCGGCTCGTAAAGTTAGGTCATGAAGCTTGGGGGTTTTTAATTTGTTCAATGAAGAAATCTTTGTGGCCATGCCTAAATCAAATACAATTATGTCTTGAACAAATTCATCTTGTTGGCACGTTATAAATTTCTTATGATGTTCTGATATTGAATCGGAATGAAGTGTTTGGTTTTTTATCATAATGCGATATCACTATAGTTTTATGGTTAAAATCAATTGAAAATATTCTATAAATCTGTTTGACCCAGTTTTAAGCACGTTTTGAGCCAATCAATCGTTTTTATTGAATTAACTCTCAAAACTTATTCAAGGGGGAAATGATTTTCCTAATTAGTGGATTATTTTTCCTAGAGGGGTGAATAATTGAATTATCTTACGGATTTTAGATTATATGAATTTTGAGTAAAAGCATTCCTCTATTTTCTATTATTTTTTGAAATTTGGTATATAGGCGATTACGGCACTTACTGAATTAAACTGAAACTATTCATCACATTTTATGATAAACTATTTTAGAGTTGTTAATTAATGTCAAAAGTCCAAGAAAATGACCGAGTTCGCATCACATATTCGGGAGCGCTCAAATGCGGGATTGTATTTGATTCTGTCTATGAAGAATCACCCTATGATTTTACATTAGGTGTTGGCAGCGCTTTGCTCGGTCTTGAGAAACAAATCATTGGTATGAAAGAAGGAGAGTCAAAGTCGCTTTTTATTAAACCGGAGGAGGGGTTTGGAGAGCACCGCAGAGATTTGGTAATCAAGGTTAATCGCTCAGAAATTTCATTTAATGGTGACCCTACATTGGGGATGACATTTCAAGTGCCTTCAACCGATGGTGCGAAAATTTGGGTTGAAATTGTTGGTTTGGATAAAAAAACTATCGAATTTGATGCAAATCATACTCTTGCAGGGCGCGAACTTGTTTACAATGTAACTCTTATAAAGATTCTATCTAAAGACTGACCCTGAAGTAATGCCACTCAATGAATGAATTTGAGATCGATTTATCGGTTGACATCTATTTGGACTTTTTGAATACTACCCAAATTCGTGAAAAATGTTTCGCAAACTAATTCAACCATTTGTTCACTAAAATTCTGAAGTTGTAAACTCCAACAGACATATCGCCATGTCAGAGCGCTTCTCAGAGTTCACCCATAATTGCTCCTGGTGTTGCGTTGCTGAACATCTGTTCAGCCTGTCTCGCTATGCTCGGCTCGCTCCTGATGCGGGGTTGGGCATCAGGCCGTCTCTCCCGCATACGGGATCGGCGACAGGTGTTACTACAGCCAAAAATTTAATGCCTTGTGCATCTACATAAAAAGAAAACCATCACAGAATCAGGTAAAAGCTTGGATATTCCTGGCGTTTATTGAAAAATCTCAACAATCCCAACATCAATCAGTTACGTGATTTCTATAATGATTTTTACCAATAGTCGCAAAACTTAGTTGGCATGTTTTCTATCAACGAGTTATGACAATTGATATTGAATACTTTATCGATTTTTCTGAATTTACGAAAACACAATAATAGATTCATAACCTCGGAAAAGCCAATAGGTAATCATCTATTTTATTCCAATATATAAAACCACGTCCTCTGGGCGTGGTCAGAGTCCATCGGCTCTGCCATATGGACGATTCAGGTTTATCTTACAATCATGATATGTCCATCAGAATTTCCTGACATGCATACCTCATGATTCGTTTC
>JAJFLO010000588.1 GCA_021772675.1 Verrucomicrobiota bacterium
TGGAATTATCTGGCACATGTCATCTCTGAAAGACGACGCGGCCACGATGCCCCCCCAATTCCCGCTGCTGCCGTAGCATAGCTGCTCCAGCAGAGCACAGCGCTAATAAAAAGGAAAACCGGGGGGGCTGAACGGTTACATGATGTGTGTTCAGCCGATAATATAGATCCCGTCGAAATTGTCCTTTCTGTGCCTGTTCAGCAAGATCATGATGAGTGGCGACAATGATACGGGTATCAGCTTGCTGCTTTACATCAGAGCCGAGTTTATAAAATTCTTTGTCCTGCAGCAGTCGCAGTAATTTTACCTGGGATTCTGACGTTAGATCGCCGATTTCATCAAGGAAAAGGGTGCCGCCTGCAGCTTTTTCTATGAGCCCCGGTCGATCCTTTACCGCACCGGTGTAGGCCCCTTTTTCGTGCCCGAATAGCGTGTCAGAAAATAGATTGTCATCCAGACCGCCAACGTTAACGGTAACGATCTCACCTTTTCGACCACTGAGTTCATGGATCACATTAGCAACGAGTTCCTTTCCGACACCCGTTTCCCCACTGATAAAAACCGGACGGGATGATGTTGCTGTGATTTCTATATAGCGAAACAGTGAAAGCATATCCGAGTTTGTTGTTTTTATAGCAGAAAATGCGTCGGGATTTTCCAGCTCACTCCAGTTAAGAAACGTCTTTAACGATTTATTTTCTTCTTCTACCTCCTCTTTTACCGCCAGAACTCTGGACAAATGCTGGTACGCGCGTAGTGACGCAATCAATGTGGTGAATAGTTTTGCTTTAGTTAATTCCGTTTTAGCTTTGTAGTCGTTGATGTCATAGTCGACAATAACGCTTTGCTCCGGTGCCTGTCCGGGATGCGCCGTTCGCAAAATAATTCTGACAGTAAGATTGCCGAGTGTATCGCGAATATATTTTATCACCCTTAATCCGGCATCGTCAGTTTCCATGACAACATCAAGCAGGATAACAGCAATATTAGCATTTTCACTTAACAGCGTCATCGCTTCTTTACCTGAGAATACACTTATAAATTCAATGCTTTTACCATCAAATTCGATATTATTCAACGCGTAACGTGTTACTTCGTGGACGTCCTTTTCATCATCAACGATGAGCACGTTCCACGAGTCCCCGTTTTTTGGGATTCCGAGATGATCGTCATCTGCAAATTCAATCAGTTCGTCAGCAGATTGTGTTTTTGAAGTCATTTCTTAACCTTAATTGATAGTGAATTATCGTATTATTCGCTTATATCGGACAAAACTGGTCCCGTTTATGTGTAGGACCAACTTTGATGCCCCAGTCTTACACTTTACATCACATGACGTTCGCTGGAGTTCATCCGCCGCGGTGGATGAACTCCAACCGAGTCCTGAACTGTTCTTACCCTATTAACTGCATTTACCGCTAATGCATTTCAAAAATATCCTTTCACCGTCACTTGTCAAATTTTTTGACATGTCCTCAATTCCCTTAATTACTTCATCATTCCAGGCCAACCACATTTCCAAAATAACATATCAGCAAAAATATTGTCAAAAATTTTAACAGAAGCCAATGCAAGCTTGTGACAATATATCTATGAAAAATATATAACTTATTAATTTTAATATAATTACAATGATAAATCTTATTTTGGTATCCTGCTGGCTATATAAACAACCGTAATGTGGGTTGCCTCCCTGGATACCGAATACTAACACCATTGAACAAACTTGAAATGTAAGTCAACTACTCAGCCACAAGCAGCGGGGGGGGGGATTCAGCTTGAATAAATATTTGACTTGATGTAGCCGAATTTTGTAAGACAAAACGAGACAGCTCGTCATCGACGACAGTGCTCTGGAGCACGTCAACCGTCGGGGAATTAAGCCCACGAGTGGGATTAAGAAGTTTAACAACGAAACAAAAAGAGAATTCATCTCAAGGAAACACAAAAATACCTCATGTATCTCTTAACCTTTATCGACGGAGGTCACTTGTATACTGTTAGCAGTCGATTTTTCGATCCCGCTCGTGAGAGGGATTATTTCAGGCGACAGTTTTACAGAAACCTGTCGAAAATCTGATGGCACTCGGAATAGATTTCTAACAAACCCCCAATATCAAAGAGTTCAATTACAAAAAGGAGAAGAAAATGTCAAGTGAAGAAACTCAACTATCGATTCGGTACGAATTTGTTGAAGAGAAAACAAAAAAAATATTAGGCGGCATGTCCATCTGTGGAGCATATGTTAAAGATGACGGATGGACAACAACCGAAGACCTTGAAGTGATACTGGATGGCGGCATCGCCGGAGGTTTGCAGTTTTTGTTTCCCTGTCAGGGAGCAAACATGTTGAGCCATGGCCATGGTTTTCTTGAAGCGCTCCAGCAAAACACAGAAAAGATGCCTTATGGTTCATCAACGGGTGAGTACATCGACACGGGATGTATTATTGGCCGCATTGCCGGTTATTTGAACGGTAACGAGATCATGACGATGACCTTTGAAGAAAATGGTATTCCTTATCCTGACGGCAGTAGCAGCCCGGGTCATTGTGTGACAACCATGCTCAATAATGCAGATGAAGATTGTGAAATGGGTGAGGTTGAAGAAAGCGATCCGGACAGTGAGGAGCACGGAGACAAATACATTTATCAGGGGCAATGGACACGATCAGATCTCATTAACTAGATAAAGAGTGGGTGCGGTAGAGAATTTTGGTTTGGCGTTGCGTCCCGGCGAAAGCAATACTCTCGGGGTTCAAATTGATTCCAGGGAAAAGAAAAATACCAGCCGCCGCCTAACGTTTCACCTATCAGACATGGAAGAAAATGGGCTGGAAAGAAAAGCTATAACAAACAAATTTGTTCTATGAACTGAATCCGTGATGGTTTTCTTTTCGTGTAGCTGCAAGGCATCAAATTCTTAGCTGTAATCACTACTGCAAGTATTTGATAACATAGCAGATGCATAAAAAGAAAGCCATTCTGTGATAGCAGAACGATCACTAAAATGTACGATACCTATTAGGTAACCTTTATAATACCTAACGTCACGGATTCAGGTATGAATTACAAACCTATTGCTTAAGTCAATGACCTGGAGCTATCGGTAATCATTGTTTAGTTATAAAAGTATCATAGAGGATAAAAATTGAAACTTAAAATTGGATAACAAAAAGGAGTTTAAGACATGGGAAATAGTGATTCACAAAAAACGTATGAACCAATTGAACATTCGGAATTACATTATATTCAAAATGATGAAGAATGCCCGCTACCAGTGTCTGGTCCAAGGGTTACGGTGGGCTTTTGGTGTGCCACAGAAGATGAAATGGAGACCGGCCCTGATTGCGAAGGTGCTCCGTTGTTTACGATTGTGTATCCTGTGGGAAATGGCGATAAATGTTATGGATGGAAGCACATGACAGATGACATAGAGGACCCTGTTCATCCTAACTCAGTGCAAAATGCTAAATGGTGCAATGGACAGTTTGATTTCACTCAATTTACTACCCTGGATTGCTCTGATAGTCAGCAAAATACCGGAACAGAGAAAGAGGCCTTTTGGTCAAAGTTTCAGGATTTTCCGCCCGAGCTATACGGTAGGATTATCGGTGTTGAAGAAGTGCCGGTTGATATGCTCCGTCAGGATTGTGTAATTCGATTGAGAGCCTGTGACGGACATTTTATTAGTCTTGATAGAGAAAGTATAGATGCATCCGTTTGGTGCAGCCAAACAAAAGTAAACAACGATTGTGATTTCACCGTGAAGTTTCCCAATTATATATGGGATAAAGATGGCGGAACAGGAGATACAGGAGCTTTTGCGTTATTGGCATCGAATGGCAAATATCTTAAAAGAGTAACTAATATTGAAAGTACTCTTTCTCTTAAGGCTGCAGACACCGCTATCACCAATGACTCATTATTCTCTATTTCATTCGAAAAAGATTCAGTGGTTTCTCTTCAGGGAAGTAATAATAAAGGGACGCTATATCATCCATGTCCCGGAGCAAGTCTTTTTCTGGCGGATAAGCCGCTAGCCCCTTGTGATAAGTTTACAATTAGTTATAAGCCCTAAGGCATACGGCGCAAATTATTCATAAAAAATCACTTTAATATTCGGAGAAACAAAATGAACACAGATACAATCAGGAACCCAGACAGTTATCGGGTTCACTACTACCCCAATACAGAAAAATTAGCGGATCGAGAAATTCGGATAACTGCTTTAGGCACTGGCCATCCTTTTGCTCGTAAATCGCAGGCATCGACTGGTTGGTTGATAGAAGTGCCATCTTCAGTAGGCAATGATAAACCTGAGCGCATATTTTTTGATATTGGAACAGGCTGTATTACCAATTTTTCAGTCTTACAAATACCATTTGAAGATGCACGTAAGGTATTTCTTTCTCACTTACACTCGGATCACTGGGGAGATTTCTGGTCATACTGGATTGGAGGACGTGTGCAGGGACGCAGCAGTCCAATTGAGCTATGGGGGCCAAGTGGCAGTAGTCTGGAACATGGTGCCAACTATGCCATTCATCACGCTGTCAAGGCAATGAAATGGGACGTGGATTCGAGAAATAGTGCCAGAGACGAAGACGTGGAAGACGTTCAGGTTACTCAATTTGATTATGACAAGGATAACCTGATTTTTGATAAAAACGATATTAAGATTCGTAGCTGGAAGGCCTATCATGTGCTTCCCGGAGCAGTCAGTTTTAGCTTGGAGTGGAAAGGGATAAAAATTGTTTATTCGGGTGATACGCGAATTCCCGATGATCCGGAATTGAATAATGCATACGAGCGTCACTGCACGGACGCCGACTTGCTGATTCATGAATGTTTTGTGTCTGGCAATTGGCATTATGATACGGAGGGAGCCAGAACAGACGGCGAAGATACGGAACAGGGAAAAGCGGGTAACCATTGTACTCCTGTTCAGTTTGGCGAACGCATGCAGCGTATACAACCAAAGCATGCAGTAGCATTTCATTCCTATTTCGATTTCGATACCAGTCTATCTATTTACAATCAAATCAGGCAGAACTACACGGGGCCTTTAACGCTCGCTAAAGATCTCTTGACCTGGAATGTGACGCCGGGGAGAACAATTGTTCGAAATATTGGATACCACCCTGATGGATATATAAATAGTAAGTATGAAGAAACAGAATAACCGAGGAGGAAACAGTTAAAATGAAAAAAATAAGGGTAAAAATATGAACAACCAGGATAGGTGGGAAAACGATATTAAGCATAATTTCACTCAGTACGCTATAAGCTTTATAATGTTAGTGATTCTCATGTTTTTGAGTCCGGTTCATGCGGGGCATAAAATGGTGGAAATTGAAACAACTGCAGATGTTTTGGACGCGGCTAAAGCGGGTGAGTTTTTTAAAATCCCGGAACTTAAGGCTGTAAACGGAGAACTGAAAGTTCACTTATATATAAATGAACAAAGATATTTATTTGCCGGGGACGAAGTGAAACTGCGAACATATACCTATGAAAGCGGTGAATTTTCTTCAACAAAAATTGGACCTTGGGGGCCAACTATGCGCATTGGCGAAAATGATCGCCTCAGTGTGACAATTCACAATAGTTTGCCAGCAGGAGCCGATCTTAATTACCTTGGTTCTTTATCAACGAGTAATGCAGATGAGTTTGATAAGGGGGGACCTGTATCGGAAGAACTAAAAACAGTGATAGTAAATGCGACGATTCATGCGGATGATGACCCACTTATTACGTATGATAATCTTGTAGATGCCAACATTGAAGTGGTTGAAGGCAAACAATCATGGATCATTCATGGAAAGGTTGCAAAAGTACCGATCGAATATCCTGTTGAACGGTTGTTTAACTATGGTTCAGAAAAAGAGGCGTTGCGAATTTATGAAAAGGTTGGCCATTCAGGAGAGGAGCATGACCACAATACTCCACATGGTTTTAATACCTCCAACTTTCATACGCATGGATTTCATGTCAGTCCCTCACAGGATGATATTTTCAGAAAAATAGCTCCTGGTTTCTCCAGCTATTATACCTATGATTTGGTCAACCATACGCCCGGCACGATGTGGTATCATCCACATGTACATGGTTCTACGGCGTTGCAGGTGGCAAGTGGCATGTCCGGAGCGATTATTATTGAAGATGACGATCTTTCCAAATATAAAGATCTTGCCACTGCGTCAACCCCTGAACATGAACGTATCCTTTTGTTAAATCAGATATTTTTTGACGAGACAACGGGTGAGCTTTCTGACTTTAATACCTTACTTCGATCGGATGCACCCAATGGAACGACTATAAATGGCATAGTTCTTCCAACAATGAAAATTAATCCTGGCGAAGTACAGCGCTGGCGCCTTATACATTCCGGGTACCAATCGACCCTCGGGTTGGAATTTCCCAAAGAAACAGAAGTATGGCAGATTGCTGTAGATGGGATTATGTTTGATGTCCCCATTAAGTTGGAAACGGTTCACATGGTGCCGGGCAATCGCACTGATCTTTTGGTTTACTTCCCTAAGAATACTGAACGCGGAACTTATTCAGTTAAGTCTATCGAGTATAATTCTATGTGCGAATATTTTCCCCAGAATCCGGAATGTGGCAGAAATACTGAAAATGATACTGAAGAAGAAACGATTATCAGTATCTTACTGGAAGGGAATGCTATGGATATGAAAGTTCCAACCGATTTGCCCGGTCCCGGCGATAAGCATCGTAATATTTCCAGGAATGAGCTTATTAATCCGGACAAGCCCAGGAAGACAGAATTTAACATTGTAGATGGTCAATATTTGGTAAACGGGAAAGCGTTTGAAGCTGACGTAATTCCCAATATTGTAACTCTTGGCACAGCAGAACAGTGGGTGGTTTCTTCAGAATCGGCATCGCATCCTTATCATATTCATACCAATCCTTTTCAGGTCGTTACCTTTGCAGGAAGAGAATTGAAACCTCCAATGTGGAAAGATGTCGTCATGGTTACAACGGAATATGATGCAGTTATGCGGACACGTTACCAGCAATACTGGGGGGATTTGGTTTTGCATTGTCATATTCTTCATCACGAGGATCAGGGCATGATGCAACGTGTTCGCATTGAACGACCTGATAAAGGAAGATTGTCTGTTTTTGAAAAAAACAATGATAATAATTAAGGATCGACAACAATGAAAACGAGAATTGTAGAATACATCATTTATTCACTTTCATTTTTTCTATTGCTTCTATCGGCGCAATCTGAGTCTCCTCAACTGAGCTGGGAAATTCCGGAAGATGTTATTTATGATGCCAAAGATCCCCAAAATGCCTTCGACAATTTTTCCTGGGCATTATTCGTTGCGATGAACTGGCCGACTAAAGATGACGAGGCCGAAAGCAGCATTCAGATTGGTGAAAGTCCCAAAGCTCCCCGGGTTTGGGAAAAGTATGTCAATCCAGCCATGATTTTTGAGAATGAGGAGAAACGGGTAATGGATGCATTAAAGTCTGCCAGGGAGAACAAAGTTTTGTACCGGAACGTGAATGGATACAGCAATCAGTGTCACTCATGGTATACAGGCAGCTTCCTCATTACCCCTCATCGACCAGACTGGTAATTTTGCCCTTAATGAAATTTACATAAATCCTGACATCACTGCATATATCGTAAAAAATAAACTTGTCCATATTTTTATGTAATACAGCCAGAACGCGCGGTTTTTCTGGCGTGATATAAAAAATATAATGA
Organism: Verrucomicrobiota bacterium; assembly: GCA_021772675.1. Lineage (GTDB taxonomy): Bacteria > Verrucomicrobiota > Lentisphaeria > JABSQK01 > JAJFLO01 > JAJFLO01. Next base: position 7,753 of record JAJFLO010000588.1, read on the forward strand.
TGCTCACATCGGGAACCAAAATTTGTGAGTAGCGTTTGGAAAAGGTTTTGGATCTGATTTTAAGATTGGCAATATCCTAGAATCCCTCTTCTAGAAGCGTCGCAAATAGTATTGCCTGTTTCTTGCCTCATTTACTGATTGTGTAGCGGGTAATTTCTTTAAAATCAGACTCAACAGCGGGAGTTTATTCATATTTATTATCGGCTGACTTCATCAGAAGTATCTTCAAAAATCTGTTTAACAGACATGGAAACAATATTCCCGCGGTCTGCCAGCTCAATTCGTGGTTTTAGGAACATTTTCAACTGAAGCAATGCATCTTTTTCAGACATTGATTGATCACCCGCAACCGGTGGCAGTGCACATTTGAGGACGTAGTCTTTGATACTCTTACCCAGAAGCGCTGCGGCAGCTTTTAGTCTATGGTGGTTCTCCGGAGAGATTTCAATGGAAAGACGACTCATAATTTACTCCTTGTTAATATATCCCTAACATAACGCATAATGTCAAAATGTTCATTTTGTTGGTAATTGAAAAGTGTCACCGCGAGGCGGGACTATGGATTTTTATCTTTTAGCATCTGCATCCGTCGGTTGACGGATGAACTTCAACAGCGCTCGGGCAATTTACATTAAACTTTAACTTCATGTGGTGCCCATTTGAGTTCAGTACTGGACGGGCAAATCTCCGTAATAAGTTTTAGTTCTGAGGACAAGAACTATGATTTTCTCGTTATCTATAGAATAAACTATTCGGTCTTTGTGTGTTAAACGAACTGAGTAATAACCTTTCAAGTCTCCAACCAATGCTTTGCCGCTATAAGGATCAACAGCGATTCGATTTCTGAGAATTTCCTTAAGCTTTTTCTGAATCTTTGGTTGCAGTTGTTTGATGTCTTTAATTGCTTGTTTTGTAAAGCGAATTTCATAAATCACTGAGATTCACCAAACACATCTTCAAAACCGAATGTTTCGCCTGTTTCAGCTTCATTTCTGGAACGTGCGAAATCTTTGCGAAACTTTGTTGACGAAAGTAATTCAATGCTTTCTACTAAACTATCATATTCATCTTCTGAAAGCAGAACAACGGCGCCTTTCCTATGGCGAATATGATATATTTCATGACACTCAGTTGCTCCACGAACAAGTTCAAAAAAATCTTTTCTGGCATTTGTAGCCGTTAAATTTTTCATATATCCCCTCCTTTGCGTACCATTTTTGGTACATGAATAATTTATTTGCTTCGAGAGATTATGCAAACCTATTCGAGAATGATTCTTATTTTTAACCTGCCGGGGGAAAAATATCTTTTAAGTCGAGACGTAACCAGTGATCAGTGAAGAGCATAAAAAAGGGGATTGGTTAGTAGGAATAGTTTTCCTGCACCATTAAATGCTACTTCATGTGACGTTCGTTGGAGTTCATCCGCCGCGGCGCGATGGCTTTTTATCTTTTTGGTTTATTGATTCGCACCCGTGGCGGCGGAAAAACTCCTAATGATTTTACCGATAAATCTCTTTTCTATGGCCAACTTTGAGAATGATAACGGTCAATATATCATCTCGGATATGAGCAACCAGACGGTAATTTCCCAGGCGATATCTCCATAATCCCTTCATTTTTCCCCGTAACTCTTTTCCCTGACTTCTTGGATTGATATACTGTAAGGATTTTAGGAATTCACTAATTTGGGATTGTGCAACCGTATCCAGTTTGAGGATTTGTTTAACGACTTTCTTTTTGATTTCAACTTTGTACATGTTTGAGGAGCTCATCCAGGCTTACAGTCTGATCTTCATTCTTATCCAGTTCCTGGAGAGCCTCCACGGCATCTAAATAATCCTCAATCTCTTCCAAATATTCGGCTATTGCAGTCCTCATAATGTCAGATTTTTTTCGCTTCGATCGTTTCGCAATTGATGTCAGATGATTCTCAAGTTCATCGTCCATTCTTAATGTAATCACTGTGATGTCTCCTTTTATATACAAATGTAATACAAAATTTTTTTAAAATCAAATTTCGTGTCGAGTTTTTTATTCATTTTGTAACTATAATTGTGAATTATGGCTGGTAACAGGGAAAGATTAAGCGATCCGAGTGAAAAGCTTGGTGATCGGTATCGTAAATCCGCCATGGCAGAATCAAGGAGATATGAAGAGACATGCGAAGTTATTTTGCCCTTCTCCACCATCAAACTTTACTTCACGTGACGTTCGTTGGAGTTCATAGCTTTAGATGTGGTAATGCTAAAGAAAAAAGCCATCGCGCCGTGGCGGATGAACTCCAACGGCGCACCGCTATTGCTAAACCTTAATTTAAATATTGAAAGGCAGAAGTAGGAAGATAAAGCTTGGTGATCAGCGAGAAAGGATAAGAAATTAGTGTGCGGGGAAAAGGCAAAATCGAGGCTTAATAACAGTCTAAATTGTATATTTGACTTCAGTGCCGTTAATCATTAATTCATCATTTGTTCGCAGGGTTTTAAGTTCAGAAATAATGTTTCGCCAGTATTCTCGGTCATTTCGTTGATAAGCTAACATTCGGGATGTCAACCAATCTTCAATTTTATTTTCCAAATGTACATCGTTGTCATCGTTAAGATTATTATATTTTATATAGTCACAGAGAAATTCTGGATTCGAAACTGAATCAACTACGCCAGGAAATCTGGTGATTAATTCATTCAGGTCACTAAGAGTAAATATATTATTGAGAGCCCATTCAAAGTCATTCGTTGAGCAATTGTCAATTCCAGCTAATTCGATGAGACTTAGTCGACTGATAATCGCATAATCAGCCAATCGCTGAGTTTTTTTTAATTCTACTAAATGACGGATGCCAATGGTTGGAAGTCTACCCCAATCGGTACGTATAATGTTCTTATGATCATTGGCCTCCTCATAGTCTGGTACTCGAGGAGGTTTACCCATTACATCCAAATAAATATCATCTGAACCACTTATATAAAAGTGAAAACCATGACCTCTATTCAGAAATTTTTCAGTTAAGGGGGGCGTGAGTTTATAATATGTAGCATGTAAGTATTGCAATGCTTTAAGTAACGCGATTCGATTATCATCAGTAGGATTAATCCAGATGTCTATATCTTCAGAAAAAGTTGCAGCTCCATACAGAACTGTTGCCTGACCACTGATTAATAGATATTCAACCTTGTTATCTTTAAGGCTTTGGAAAAAGCTTTTGATCATGGATAATATCGGGATTTTTTATCTGGGATCGTAAACGCCACGATCGTTTCAATCGCTCACTCGGGCTGAATTTTAGCCACTCAACCGTTTTATATGGAGAAAGAGCGTTAACTAAACTAATGATTTCATTACTTTCAGAGTTTTTCATTGTCCATTTTTGTTAAATCCGAAATTCTGATCAATGACTATGATGGTAACTGGTATCGACCTAATACGGATAGCAAAGGGAATATAGTTCATGGAACAATATTAGCAATTAATTCAATTACTGTTCTTATCATTTTGTCCCTCGCGCGATGGTTTTTCTGTTAGCGATTGCACAATCCCGCCTCGCGGTGATGGTGAACTCCAACAGCGCTTCGGCAATTTTATTAAACCTCTACATCATGGGACGTTCGTTGGAGTTTACCGCTTCAGCTGTTAGAGAGGAGCAAGTATCACTTGCAAGATCGGCTATGTTTTTTTACGAAATATTCTGGTTAATCTCCGTAATGAGTTTTAGCTCTGAGGTCAAGAACCATGATTTTCTCGTTATCAATGGAATAAACGATTCGGCCTTTGTGTGTTAATCGAACTGAGTAATAACCTTTCAAGTCTCCAACCAATGCTTTGCCGCTATAAGGATCAACAGCGATTCGATTTCTGAGAATTTCCTTAAGCTTTTTCTGAACCTTTGGTTGCAGTTGTTTGACATCTTTAACTGCTTGTTTTGTAAAGCGAATTTCATAAATCACTGAGATTCACCAAACACATCTTCAAATCCGAATGTATCGCCTGCTTCAGCTTCATTTCTGGAACGTGCGAAATCTTCGCGAAACTTCGTTGACGAAAGTAATTCAATGCTTTCGACTAAGCTATCATATTCATCTTCTGAAAGCAGAACAACGGCGCCTTTTCGATGATGAATATGATATATTTCATGACACTCAGCTGCTCCACGAATAAGTTCAAAAAAATCTTTTCTGGCATTTGTAGCCGTTAAATTTTTCATATATCCCCTCCTTTGCGTACCATTTTTGGTACATGAATAATTTAACGTATAGGAATTTCAAAGTTGAGGCTGATTTAAGTTAAATCATCATTTTACCAGAAGTAATTTTCGAATGAACTTAATCGACTGTTTTTTCGTAAGATTATTCATCTGGAGCTGCTTTATTTTTGATTTTATTTCATTGTATTGATGTTTTTCATATTTCTGTCTTTGTCATTTTTGCTGGAATTATAAATCCAGGATGACACATCTTGTATTTTTGTTTTATCGGACAAATAGGGTTCTGTAGATTTTCTTTCAGGAGAATTTTGATTTTTCAAATCGAATTTAACATAACCGTATGTATAAGGAATCAGAATCGTTTTTTTCTAAAGAAGAGGGTAATATCCATGGGCGATTTTTTCATGTGCATGGGGTAATGGGATAGTTAAAGGAAAGACGATATTTCCAAGTTCCATCGAGGTGTTGCATAG
>JAJFLO010000589.1 GCA_021772675.1 Verrucomicrobiota bacterium
ATTTCGCCACAAACACAAAATGATACATTAGCAATGATACGTTATGACTTTTACGAATTAGCTTACCCATGAGCTAATTTATAGCATCCTTTTCTTGACGCCGCAAGCGGACGGGGTATTAAACCCATGGCTACGCAATAATAATGCTTAACAGATGATACTCCTATGCCCCTTTTTGTCCCTTCGTTTGGGCGTAGCCTGCCATAGCCATAACAGGCGACAGCATGGTAACTATATCCGGATTTCGTCTTCGTCGAGCTACCCTTTTTCACCGTTCACTGCTTACTCAATGTCATTGTCTGCTCACTGATTACTTGACATTGATTACTACCGCTCACTTTTCCACTGATTACTGTTCACTTAAGTATTTTCACTCCCTCCTTAACGTTTTAAGCGTATCCTGCCTTAGAGTAAAAAACGACGCTAACCATACCCAGATAAAACCATTCACAATAATACTAACGATAAGCAGTAGTATTGGCATCAAGTTAATATGTTCAGTATGAATAGATAGCCGCGGGAATAAGGCAATAAAAGCAGCAACAGCTCCAGTTAATGTACCCAATAAAATGAGAACACAATGTTCTTTAACCAACATCCATAGAATGCTGGAACGTCTAAATCCAAGCGATGTCATTATCGCAAATTCACTGCGCCGTTCCTGTGCATGCCGGAAGAGAATAATGCCCAGTCCGATTGATCCCAATAATATACCCAATCCACCTAGAACCTGAAATATTGAAATATAAGTATTTTGTACCTGGTTGAGTTCATTTAACCGATCAACAGTATTGATCATTTCCAGGCCATGATCCTGAAAAGAATCATTAATTGACTGCATTACCAATGACTTCATAGTTTCATCAGACTTAACCAGGAACATTCGATAGCCTGAGTTCGATGGAAAATGATCTATTAAATGCTGTTCATTTATCAGAAGCATCCCTTGTAGTATGCTGTTTTTCAGTGTCGCGGCAAATTGCAGTGACACATTGGTGCCATTTTCTGCCTGCACGACGATAACATCGCCTAATTTCTTGCCCAGAGCATAGGTCATGGTATTGAAGTCAGCAATGACTGGTATGGTATTATCATCTATTTTTTTATTTAATAGTGTCCAAGGATTTTCATGATCTTGCTCTGAAGCAAACGACTTAAATTTAAACGAGCTATGTTGGCCAAATTCTTCAGAATTAATTCCCACGATTCCAGGTTGCTGGGCTCGGTTAAGATTCAAACAACTGGCATCGTCACCATCAACCATACTCATCGAAATAACATTTATTGAAGGAAAGCCAGACCTGGCCGTTGAAGAAAACAACATCGTTGCATCATCATAAATCGGGTGCGTTGCTTGCCCCATCAACGTGAACCCACCAGTACCGGCATTGATATATCCTTCAGTCACTGAAGTCGTCAGTTTTTGTGTCTCCATTGCCATTAGCAAGAATGCAGCACATGCTAAAATACCAAGTATCGCCAAACTTCTTCCTTTGTGGCGTGCCAGATTTCTAATCGCGACCATTGTCAAATTAGGTGATGCTAGTTCTAGTCTCTCTATCCGTATTAGAATAAACCCGGCAAAAGTAATACAAGAAACAAGACCAAACATGCCAGCCACAAAAAAGCCAGTTGCTTCCTGCATACTTCCTATGTGAGACATCTGTATAAAAACGAATGATACCACAGCAGTTACCAGACTTACAAAAAGCAAAAAAGCGCCTAACTTACCACCTGGATTCGCTGAAAGCCGCGATACAAATGCAACTCGATTTAATAGCAAAATTACGGGCCGTTTAAGTGCATGGCTCAAGCACACGCTAACAACAATAATCGTCAAAATAACCGAACTTATTACACCAATAATTAATGAACTTTTTTCAATGTGAAACATGAGCGGCGTTCTGATAATCGCATCACGCCATAATGTTGCTAAACCATATAATATGAGTTTTGTGTAACCCAGGCCCAATCCAATACCAACGCATGCAGCAGGAACAGATATTAAAAAGGATTCAATTAGATAGTGTGTTTTTATATGAGATTTAGTAAAACCAAGTGCCCGTAATATCCCCTGCTCTTCTGACTTATATTCTACACTAAATGCAAACAATAGTCCGGTTAAAAGCAGAGCTGCAGCAATTATGAAGAAACTCAACCCAATAAATAGCCCACTGAAATCGGTTGATCCCGTCGCCGCATTTACCGCATCAATTTTAACGGAACGGAAATTAAATCCAATTTTGTCGGGACGAATTGAATCTTGCAATCGAGCTTCAATATCTGTTTTAGATTCAATACTCGACGGATAACGAATTGCAGTAATGTTACCAAACCTGTTTTGCCAAATCGCCTTTCCTCTTGCGAACGAAATTACGGCCTTTGGCGTTGCTTGATATTTATCCCAGTAAACTTCATCCTTGGACCGTATTCGGTTCAGTTCTATCGGTATGCCGGTGTCCCAGTCTTGACAGCTTTCGGAGTCTACTAAACCGGGATACGTGGGAGTTAACGTGTTATCGATATTGGCATTGCTAATCGGAAGAATCGATTTAAGTATGAAACTCGTTTCCTTTTCCGTATAGGGTCGCCGTTTCTCCGGAACAAGATAGCGAAGTGTAATGGTATCGCCAATCTCGGCATCTAAATCATCGGCACACCATTGATTAAGAATGATTGCGTCATCATCAAGGAAAAACTGTGACCAGTCGTCTCCGGAGTTAATGCTTTCATGGGAATGTGTATCTACAGCAGCAACCATTGAATAAGGAGTAACAGAGTCTCCATTGCGTATTTCATTGACAAAATAGGTAAATATCTTTCTATTCGGTGTCAGACTTGATGCAACACGTTCGATGTGGTGATCAATAAAAACACGATCACTTTGTAACTCAACAACACCTTTCTGAGGATATTCTTTCAATGTTAATCCGAAATCATTTAAACGCCAGACTTGATTAAACACAGATTTAGCATCATCAACAGTAATCATTTTACCATTGTCACCTCCGACAATGAGTAAGTTTGCCTCTTTATTTTTATTCAAATATTTTTGCAGGAGATCTAAAGAAATGAAAATATTGTAGGGAACCAGTTGGTTCGCTTCCAAACTGAAATTCCCAAACTCCTTTGCGGAAAGTATTCGAGATACGGTAAATCGTCTTGCATCAATGATGTTTTCGGTCGAGGCCAAAACGGAATCTTTCGATAAATGTCCAGGCGTTTCAAATCGTATAAGAATTTGCTCTCCGAATTTAACACCCAATTTATTGGCAAGTTTTTGATTGATGACAACCTCATCACCTCCATGAGAGAAGGGAACGTCAGCGTTGCCAAATCCCCAAAACTCAGATTCAACACCAAAGACATTAACCTTATGTGCGCGCCTTGTTAACTCCGGATTGATCGCGACACTGTTGATGCGAATCGCTGAGGTTGCCGGTACCTGAATTTGTTCCCCTATTCTCTTTGCCAGATCCTGCCTGAAAAAGCGATCAAGAGTTGGCATAACGAGTTGAACAGATCCTAGACGCTCTTGACTCAAAGACCTCAGAGTATGCCTTAATGAATCGCCAACCAGCAACGCCCCGGTAATAATCGTACTGGTCACAATAACCGAAAGAAATAACCCCACATAAAGGCGACCGTGATAACGGATACTTTTAAGTAAAAAGGTAAGAAGATTGAATTGATTTGGTTTACTCATGTTTTGAATTTGGGATAGTTAGTAGCCAATTATTAGTCTTGTATTTACAAGGGTATGCGACTCGCTATATCAACAACAAAAATCATCATTAGATTAACACCTGAATCCGTGACGGTAGGTTCAAGACGAAATAACTATTAAGTATTTTACAAATTAGCAATATGTCGCCACTTCGCGGAGGCTTTCTTTAAATGCATTTGCTTCGTTAGTAAGCAGTTGCAGTAGTCACTACAGCTAAATACTTACTGCCTCGCAACTACATTCAA
>JAJFLO010000590.1 GCA_021772675.1 Verrucomicrobiota bacterium
TAATATGAGATTTCTGTCCGTCGGCTCGCAGATTTGCCTAGGGCTTCCTTCAGACCCCATCTCACGATGACGCCCTTGCCGTCGACTAGTAGTTGACGTAATGTACTTTTATATTTAACCATTACGGTGATCCTCCTACAAGGGACTTTCACCCTATAAGTTCACGCCCATGCCGGGCGTACACAAGGCAAAGCACACGGACAGCCTAAACGCTGCCGGTCTTTGAGGCGTTCTCGGCGACTGCGTCGCCTATAATCGCGGAGCTGAGTAAACTCAGCTCCGCGATTATGTCTGAGAAAGAGTAATGACAAAAAAGAATAAAAAGAAGTTACGAGAGGAAATGGCGCGACAAGAAATTATCCGCCGTGTACAACAATGAATTAAGGAAGCCCCTCTTACGAAAGACCAATATCTAAACATGTTTGAATTTTTAGCCAAGTCAATCATGCAAGATGGTCACGAAAACAACTTTTCAATTACAGAAAGATGGCTGGCGCAACACGCACTGGAACCAAGGCCGGTTGTAGAATTTATTCAAAAACAAAATATCGACAACGATTGGGACGTTTTGATCAATGGTGATCCATATTCTCTTTTCGGAGAAACTGATGACCGATTATCATGGATGCCTTTAGAGAAAGCAGAACTATCAGAACTCATAGAGTATCTTGAATATGAGGTCAACCAGAAAGGTTGCAAACACGATTATGGGCTTGCTCGGCAATGGTTAAAAAAGAGAGGTAAGGATTCATCTTTAGTTTTAGCGGCGTCCATGGCAAAAGGTGGAGGATGTGATTGCGAAATATTCTATAATATAGAGTTAGATTCCATTTACCCTGTTAAAAGTAAATCCGCCCTTCAGGATGTTTTGCTCAAGAAGAAAAACAAAAAAAAAGACTACAAAACCCATAGCTTCAATTCGCTTAGGATCACGGTTGGTATTGAGCAAACTAAATAGGCCATGGAAGATAGTTTCTAATCACAGTGATTCCAATAAAGCCGTTGTGAGATTTGGAAAAGGAGACGATTTTGAGGTTGTTTTCTGCAATTATCCGAGCCCATTGACCCAAACGGCCACCGATGATGAATGTGTAGTCTGTTGGGTGAAACGGACGGAACTATACAGAAAAGGAGAGCCAATTATTGAACGTAAGACTGTGGAAATAGCAGACGAAACTATTCAGAGGGTAACTGTTTCGTTTCAAGATTGGTCTCCTATTTACTGTTGGATATTCGGATCCAATAGCCAGACCGAACATATAACCCGTTTGTCTCGAAAGCAAAATGATTTTAGAGAATTGGGAGTACTGCTGGAGAGAATAACGAAGACATAACAAACAAGTGAATTCGGATGCAAATTCCGTTGCGCTCCAATTGCACCGGTCATTTGCAGCGTTATCTAGGAAAAAAAATATGTCTATCTGAAGCAACGCCGCTTGGAATCTATAAAGATTCAATAAATGGATAGATTATCAATTAATCAGGTTAGACCATGAGAAATCTATTAAATGGCGAGGATCGTCGATCAATCATAAATCGTATAGAAAAACTTCATCCTGATGTCAGACGCGAATGGGGCAGATTAACTGTCGAAGAAATGATCTGCCACTTACAAGATGTATTCTATTATACCTGCGGTGAAAAGGAAGGTAAATTCAAGAAGCCCCTGATGTCCAATCTTATTGGCCGCTTTATGGTATTATATGCACCAATGGCATGGCCGCGAGGGAAGATTATTGGCCCCAAAGAGGCCTTTGTTTCTACACCTGGAGAGTTTGAAGATGATAAGAAAAAGTTGATTAGTTATATTGAGCGCTTTAATGAATCGACAATTCCGAATGCATTGCGTCATCCGATTATTGGGGTGTTGAATTCAAACCAGTGGGGAATTTTTCAGTATAAACACTGTGATCATCACTTAAAACAGTTTGCTGTTTAACTTACGTACAAGATCTTGGCAAAATTACCCCAAAAATAATTTGTTGTCTGCCAGGGTCGTACCCTTTCAAAAAGGCATAAGACTCTTTGAATAAACAATTAAGCTCAAAGACTGCTCGTGATAAATGGTCTTTAGAAGGATTTTTTATATCGATTTAATCGATATAAGCCCTTGGCGATCATACACAACAAGAATTCATTCTCCTTAGGACAGTTATCTTACAGGTAAAATGGTCGTTTAATCAGCATATTTATTGTCAAAAACGCCTTTTTAGGTGCAAATATATCAGCCAAAGGGGTACGACCCCGCAGGCTATGTGAAGGTCAAATTGGCGTCAAAAGAAGATTTGGTTTGGCTGAAGCGCATTCGCAATTCAAAGCAAGACCAAGCAGACATAGAAGGTTTAGAAAATGAAGGATCCTGAAACAGTACTACGAGATCTGGGTGACTTATACGAGTTTTATCGCCGGATTAAACAATTCACGATAAAAGAGAGAAAGTCGTCCAACAAACAAATTACGTCAATCAGTAGTACTCGCGCCGTTCGCACTACCGATAAATCATCCTGAACGTTAGCGAGGAAATAAAAATGAAAAACTTAATACTTCTCTGTATCATAAGCATATTTGCATGTTCCTGCCGATCGTTGTACTACGGCTATTTACCAGGCACCAATTACAAATTACTAAAGCCAATCACTGAACTCGACCTACAAGGTAGGACTTTTAATATCGAGTTTAAGGATAATAGAGGCAGTTCGAACCGTATTACCTGTTCTGAGCATACTCTTAATAGAAAAACTGAATTGGAAGGGGAGCTGGGAATGAGGTACTTTCGCGAATCGATAATAACCATGATTCAAAATTCGAATGGGAAGGTCAGTGGAGATGCAGCCGACAAACTTACCATTGAACTAGAAGCATTGTCATTCAGACTTACAGGGGCGGGGTTTATTGTGGCTCACGGATTTGTGCAGTTTAAAGTTTCTTCCCCTTATTTACAAGAGTCATATTGTGCTGATATGACGGATCATGATCAGGATGCTCCCCTAAAATGGTACTCTCTTGTTACAAGAAAAACTGGTACAAGACTAATCGTGTCAGGTTCTATGCGACGAACAGCGGAGAACTTTGTAAGAGATTTGGCAGAATTATCGGCTGCACGATTGTGACAATTGCTATAAAATAACTGGACACTAACGGAGGTTCTACGAGTGCTTCATCTCAGTAGGTCGGTAAGTATGACTATGATTGAAATTAAACGTCCACAAGAGCTGGCGCGTTTACGCCGCCTTGCTCTGGCTGCACAAGGTTTGCTACAAGCTCAGCCCTATGGCCGTGGTTTGGCAGGAGCACGTAAAGCAATTAACCACATAGGTTACGTACAGATTGACACCATATCAGTGGTGGAACGAGCACATCACCATGTCTTTTACTCTAGAGTGCCTAAGTTCAAGCCTGCCATGACAAATCAAATGTTGTTCAATGGAGACATTTTTGAGTATTGGGCACACGCGGCAGCTTTTCTACCCATCTCCGATTTTCGCTTTACGTTACTTTACAAACATGCCATTAAAAGCGGCCAAACCCATTGGTATAGAACCCCTGATAGGAAGCTTATGGGTGCACTGTTGGCACGCATACATTCAGATGGGCCGATACGATCCAGAGATTTAGATACCAGCACCACCAAACGTGCAGGCTGGTGGGATTGGAAGCCGGCCAAAAAGGCGCTTGAACAGTTGTATATGGAAGGTGACCTCATGGTCAGCGACCGCAAAGGATTCCAAAAAACATATGATCTAACCGAGCGCGTACTACCTACTCACGTAAATTCACAAATGCCCAGCATAGAAGAATTTGCGGCGCACATTGTAGATCAACAGTTGCGCTGCCATGGGCTTATTTCGCTCAAAGGGCTGACCTACCAACGCCGAAATGCTGAATTACGCAAAGCTGTGAAAACCTTGGTAAATGAAAGGTTGGCGCAGCGCACTTTAGAACAAGTAAAAGTGAGCAGTGGCGAAGTGTTTATAATTGAAACGGGTGCGCTCGAACGCCCCCTTCCCCGGTTAAACGGCCGCATGTTGATTCTTTCGCCATTCGACAACAGTGTCATTCAGCGTAAACGGCTCAAAGCACTGTTTCAATACGACTATCAGTTAGAATGTTATGTACCTGCAGCCAAACGTCAGTATGGCTACTTTACCCTACCGCTACTTTACCGTGATGAATTAATTGGGCGGATGGATTGTAAAGCTCATCGAAAGATCAGCCATTTAGAGATCAAATCATTACATTTGGAACAACATAATTTTGATGAAGATTTAGTCATTACTGCATTTGTAGACGCCATCACTCAATTCTGTCATTTTCAAAATTGTGACTCAGTGTCTTTGACTAAAGCCCACCCAATACATCTAACCCAACGTTTGCAAAGTGCGCTAAAACCTCTGGGGTGACATCAAGATAAAGACAGTGTGCTAAGAAATCGTTCGGGGTCTGACTCGGTTTTGCTATTCCTGATAAAAAAATTTTAAGTAGGATTGATTTTGAATATTATGATATCTACTTAAATAAGAAAACCAATCATTTCATTCAACGTACGATACACTGGCCTCGTAGTACGTGAGTGAATTCAATCGATAAAAAGAAAGGATTCTCATGCCGAACCATGACATTCATTGTCGTTTTTTCTCCCAGGAAGATCTTCTTGCGGCCGGGTGCCTCGACATCAGAATGGCGATGAAAGCCGCGGAAGAATCAATCCATGCATACCAAAATGGGGACGTTCTATTCCCTGAAAAGATTGTACAAATCTTTGACGATTCTACTCAAGAACGCATTAATTGCCTTCCAGCTACATTCAATAGAAAACAAATCTGTGGAGTGAAGTGGGTTTCAGTATTTCCGCCTAACCCCGTCCAATACGGAATCCAGAATCTTTCTGCCGTTATAATTCTCTCTGAAATAGAGCACGGTTTTCCAATAGCGTTTATGGAAGGTACACTGTGTTCTAATCTTAGAGTTGGAAGCGTTGGTGCGTTAGCCGCTAAGTATCTAGCACGCAAGAATTCGGAATCAATTGGATTCATTGGTGCGGGAGAACAGGCAAAGATGCATTTGATTGCGATGAAGACGGCCATACCCACCTTAAAAGAATGTCGGGTCGCAGCAAAATTGGGGACTGAGGAGGATCAGTTTGTGCGTGAAATGTCGGCCATCATTCCCGAAATGGAGTTCTCAGCAACCAACTCAAATCTTGAAGCTGCAATCCAAGGGGTAGATGTCATTGTCACCGCGACAAGCGCACAGGCGCCGCTTCTAAAAGCGAAATGGATGAAACCAGGCGCATTTTACAGTCATATTGGTGGCTGGGAGGATGAATACAAAGTGGCCCAACAGTGCGATAAAATAGTTTGCGACGACTGGGATACGGTTAAGCATCGTACGCAGACACTTAGTCGCATGTATAAGGATGGCGTACTGACAGACACCGACATATATGCGAATATAGCTGACCTAGTGACTAAGAAAAAACTCGGTCGAGAGCGTGACGACGAGCGAATATATTTTAATGCAGTGGGATTAGCCTATGTTGACGTTGGGATCGCAATGGCCATGTATGAGCAGGCCTGTGAAGCCGGCTTAGGACAGGATCTGTAGATTCAGCACGAGATGATTTTCGAACATGCCAAACTCAAAGATTGGGTTCGGTTCTAGATTTGTATGTAAAAATGTCAATCAGAATATTCTAACGGGATAGGAACGCCCCTCGCGAAGCATCCCCCACCACCGTACGTACGCGTACGTATACGGCGGTTCGGCTGATCAAAGCCGGATCAAACCCTATAAAAAACATTTAATCAACGGCCCCGCCGCAAGCAGCGGGGTATGACTTATCCACGAAAAACTATTGGACTCGACGCAGCCGAAATTCTGGTAGATCCAGAGTGAGACAGCTCGTCAATGACGAGAGTGTTCCAAAGAACACGCCAACCGTCGGGGAATTAAACCCACGAGTGGGATTAAAATTAGGCAAGTTTTTCTTAAGGTCGTCATCGACACAATTTTAATCGGCGCAATCCTGAAGCAGCGGATTAAGGGCATGCCCCTGAACTCCCCAAATCTGATATCTCCTCTCTGAGTTAGCCAACACAATGTGAACTTTGAGGCTAAATCAGTTAATGCTCGAAGTGGATAAATTCTAAACCCACTGGTGGGCTAAAATGTGACAACTATGTTAACCATATTCGTCTTATCTAACGCCAGATCCGGGACAACATTTCTTTCCGGTATCTTCAAGAAAAATGTCAAGGACTGCACATGCAGGCACGAGCCCTATCTTGATCCCCTTAATTATACCCTGTTTGGAAAGCCAATTTATTTTAACACAGTTGGGAATGATGAAAAATTACGCCCTTATCTTGCAAGAAAGAAAAAGCGTATAGAAAGCTTTAAAACTTCAGCATATTTTGAAGCTAACCATGCGTTTCTAAAATCGGCAAATCGATTAGCGGTTGACTATTTTCCAGACATGAAGTTGATTCATTTAGTGCGTAACCCGCTGAAAGTGGCAAAAAGTATATCAAACCGTGAAACACTTGTAAACAAATATCATTTCCCTCTTAGATACTATCGTGCGGATGATGGGAATGCCTATTTTCGATGGTCGCTTACCGGAAAAGAATCGATATACAAAAACTTTGATCCGCAGAAATTGACACTGTTTCAACATTACGTAATCGAGTGGATTGAAATTGAAAATCGAGCCATTCATTTACTTGAGGAATTCTCCATGCATGAGAAATGTTTTACAATTCAAGTGAGCAAAGAACTTAACAGTAAATCCGTTATTAAGGAGATGATGAATTTCCTTGGACTTGAAACATATAATAACGATATCGTTCTGGATTGTCGCAAAAATTTGAATCCAAAGACGACTAATATTACAAAGCAGGACGAAAAAGAGTTTCAGGAAGTGATACAGGAACTTCCGGCAAATTATCTCAAAATATTCAAAGAAGAGGAATGTTATAGCAGTCTTAGAATTTTTAACAAATAAGCCATTTGTTTCACTTTAGGAACGTGGAAAAAATAAATTGTCCCAGTTTGGATTCAGATTTGTGTCAGATTTTTCCGGGCCGATTGAGCAAAACCACAGGAATAGTTTACCTATTTCGAGGATTTTTCGATTGAGATGCGGTGAAATGTGACATGAAGATGTGATGTAAAATGGGATGATTTATTTTTTCCACGTTCCTTACTGAGAAATCCAAAGCTTTTCAAGCTTAAACGTTGTCTTAGGTTTATTGCAAAGAATCTTCCCTAAACTAGTGTCTGTTCTGAAAGAACCAATTCGGACTGATTGGACACCGGAAAAGTAACTCGGGTATTCCTGCCTGAGCAACAAACCGATGAGCAGCCAAGAATGACTGCTTTACTTTTACTATTTCGGAACAGAGACAAACTATGAATTTATTGAATAAATCTATCGACAATTCCTTGAACCCCTTTTAAGAGATAAATGAATCAACAAAAACAAAATAAACAAAACGATATTGCCGTAATCGGTATAGCCGGTCAATTTCCCGGCGCTTCCTCAATTGACGAATTCTGGGAGAATTTGTGTGCGGGAAAAAACGGCATTACGACATTGTCTGATGAGGAACTTCGTGAGCGTGGAGTTGATGACAAAAGCCTGAACGACCCTCGATACGTCAAAGCCTCTCCACTCCTTGACGGACACGATCTATTTGATGCGGCATTCTTCAATTATTCTCCTAGAGAAGCAGAAGCGATGGATCCTCAACATCGACGATTCCTACAATGTGTCTGGGCAGCCTTAGAAGATGCCGGCTATGGGCCTGGAGAACATGCTGGTGAGATATCTTTATTTGCCGGATCAGGTGGTTCGGTGAGTAGTTATTTACTTGATTATCTCGATACCTACCCGGAAACGCGCGGTTTAACCGCTGGGTATCAGCATCTAGGAAACGATAAGGATTTTCTGGCGACGCGAGTCGCCTACAAACTCGATTTAAAAGGACCTGCCATCACCGTACAAACTGCCTGTTCAACCTCGTTAGTGGCCGTCCATCTTGCCTGCCAGAGTTTATTTGAAGGTGAATGTGAAATGGTCATTGCCGGCGCCAGCAATATTAGGGTTCCTCACAAAATCGGATATTTTTGCAAAGAAGGACACATTTACTCAACGTCAGGCCAATGTCGAAGCTTTGACGCCAATGCCGATGGTGTCATATTTGGCAGCGCTGTTGCCGCCGTGTTACTCAAGCCATTGGACAACGCTATCGACAATAACGATCCCATTTACGCCGTGATTAAAGGCTCAGCGATTAATAACGATGGCGGTAATAAATTGAGCTATACTGCATCAAGTGCTAAAGGGCAGATTTCCTGTATTGACAAAGCCATTAAGAAATCGGGTGTTGATCCGGAATCCATTGGTTATGTTGAAGCTCACGGGACCGGCACTGCAATGGGTGATCCGGTTGAGATCAATGCGCTGACAAACGCCTTCCGAAAACATACCGATAAAAAACAGTATTGTGCTGTCGCATCCGTAAAATCAAATATTGGCCATGTAGAAGCAGCATCGGGAATAACAGGGTTCATCAAACTTGCATTAGCATTGAAACATCAAAAAATTCCCCCATCCATAAATTTTACAGAACCCAACAAGAAAATAAACTTCACCGACAGTCCATTTTACGTTGTCGATAAATTACAGCCCTGGGAGAGCAATGAAACGCCACGATATGGTGCCGTAAATTCGTTGGGTGTAGGGGGGACAAACGCGTTTGTGATTCTGGAAGAATATGTCAATTCGAAGTGCTCTGCAAATGATGACTCTAATATACAAAACCCCTATTACCTAATCACATTGTCAGCAAAGACAAAGAATTCACTGCGGAAAAAGCAGGAAGATCTTGTCATATGGTTAGATGATCAGATAAATAACACACCTCCCCCATTAGTCGCTATTAGTGTAACTATGAATAGAGGACGAAGCCACTTCGATGAGTTTCGATGTGCAGTCGTCGCAAGCGAAATTCATGAGCTTTTAGCCATTCTCAGAAGAGCTTTAGAGGACGATTGTCCAGACTGTTTTTTTGACGGTTATACTTCTGGGAATGACTCGCTGTCAGAAAGCAACCAGACACTTGAAGATATATATGACGAGATACTCAATTATTCTGGCCAGGAAAAGAATGGAAACAGTTCGTACCAATCTACGCTAGGTAAATTAGCGAAATTTTATATACAGGGACATGATCTTGACTGGGAGCGTCTTCACCACAATGACAGCACGGCACGTATATCTATGCCGACATATCCATTTGATGAACAACAATTTTGGGTACCCGAATCCAGCGACTGTCCGGACAATCTAACATCAAAGAATAATCCAATTCCTGATTATAGAAAACTCCATCCACTGATCAACCGCAATGATTCAACGTTTGCATCCGTTCAGTTCACAACAACGATTGATGGCAGTGAGTTCTTTTTAGAAGACCATAAATTGAATAAACAAAAAGTCCTACCCGGTGTGGCGTATCTGGAAATCGCCAGAATGGCAACCTTATTAGCTGGAGAAAAATCGATACTCAGTATCAAGGAAATTACCTGGCCGCAACCATTAATTGTAAACAACAGCTCGGTTACTTTTCATACGCATTTATCCCTAAATGACAATTCCATTGACTACCAAATATCAACCCACCCTACTGAGACAGGTAAATTGATACACTGCCAAGGTGTTGTGGAAACTGGGCTACAGGAACAAGCACTGCCAGACTTTTCTATTGATAGTGAGTTCAAAAAAAATCCCGACACCAAAACGGTCAACCAAGCAGAATTTTATACCTGGTTGAAAAATAAGGGACTTAACTATGGTGACACCTTCAAGAGTGTACAGAATGTCTTTTGTAATGAGGACGAACTTTTTGCGGTTTTGTCACTTCCGGAATCACTAGGCAAAGAAGAGTCTGATGAATTTTATTTACATCCAAGTTTATTCGATGGAGTATTTCAAACAGCCGCCCTTTTAGAGGTTAAGGAAGGAACATCAAACAATCCGCTTGAGGGATATTCCGCAGCCGCATATTTGCCTTTTGCTTTAAAAAAGACAACTATTTACGGACCTCTTGACAACGAATGTCAAGCTTACATAAAACGAAAACAAAGCAAAGAGACATCAACTCACGATTCTATTTATTGTGATATTTTTGTATCAAATAGCCATTCTAAATTAGTTTTGTCATTAGAAGGATATTTCGCCAGGCCGGTTAGACTCACCGATGATGTCTCTTCTGTGCCATCAAGCATAAAAGGTATAGGATCATTACCTTTACCGAATGAGCAATTAACGGGTTCAAATAACCAGGAAAATGAGTCTCTGAAAGAACTTGTAAACCATAAAACACAAAATCAATCAGAACGACTACAGAAGCGTCTTGAAGATGACTTTCGCCAGGTAGTAGCAGAAGTCACCAAATATCCCGTCAATGATATTACCCTTGATCTAACAATTGGCGATTTTGGACTCGATTCAATGATGTTAATTGAATTAGCTGATATCCTCAATAACAAATACAATACGGATCTAACGCCCGCAGTGTTCTTTGAAAATTATAGTCTAGGTCAATTCTGTAAGTATCTAACCGATAATTACATTGACTTACTGATAACTCACTATGGTTATGATTCCGTGGGTGATGATGACCAAGACATGGGTGAAGAAGGAAAATCAAGTGATACGCCTTTAGTAAAAATGCAAAGCATATCACACTGCGATTCAAATGACGCCTCTATTGAAGTTAATGAATCCACCCAGAATCCCATTGCAATCATAGGAATGGCAGGCAAAATGCCCGGTGCTGATAATTTGGATGCATTTTGGGACGTTTTGAATTCTGGACACGATGTTATATCAGAGGTTCCTGGAGAACGCTGGAATTGGCAGGATTATTCCGGAGACGCGAAATCTAACACTAACAAAACCAACTGCCAATGGGGAGGTTTTATTTCCTCAATAGATGGTTTTGATGCACCATTTTTTGAATTTTCCCAATTGGAAGCGTCCATGACTGACCCGCAACAACGGTTATTACTACAAACCGTGTGGACACTTATCGAAGACGCGGGATATTCCGCACATCAACTTCATGGCTCTCAAACGGGTGTGTTTATGGGTGCGTCAACCATGGATTACTATGAGTTATTAGCAGAATCAGGTACCGATGCATCTGCGTACTTTGCTACCGGCAATCTCCATTCAATGCTGGCCAATCGACTATCCTATTATTTTGATTGGCACGGGCCGAGTGAAGTCATCGATACAGCCTGTTCAAGTTCTCTTATCGCAATTCATCGCGCCATCAAAGCAATACAGAGTGGTCAATGTTCCATCGCTGTTGCCGGTGGTGTCAATGCCTTGCTTTCTCCTCGTCTTTTTGCTTCATTTAGTAAGGCAGGTATGCTTAGCCCTGATGGGCGATGTAAAACATTTGATAAATCGGCAGACGGCTATGTTCGTGGAGAAGGCGTGGGTGCAATACTGTTAAAACCACTCAACGAAGCATTAAACGATAGCGATCACATTTACGGGATCATTAAAGGCAGCGCCGAAAACCATGGCGGCCGGGCGACCTCACTGACCGCCCCCAATCCAGGTGCACAAACTGACGTCCTGCTGCAGGCATATTTAGAAGCCAATATTGATCCAGAAACGGTATCGTATATAGAAGCCCATGGTACCGGAACAGCCTTAGGCGACCCAATTGAGATTAACGCATTAAAGAGTGCATTTTCGACTCTGCACACTCAATGGGACCACAACGAAACAAAGTCCGGATATTGTGGCATTGGATCGATAAAAACCAATATCGGCCACTTGGAAGCGGCTGCAGGAATTGCCGGGATTTTCAAGGTATTGAAGAGCATGGAACATGAGCGGATCCCTGCCAGTCTGCACTATACACACCTTAACCCATACATCGATTTTTCTGAAAGCCCCTTTTATGTTGTCAATAAATCCCAAGAATGGCAGCGATTCCAGGACTCACAAGGTCGGGAAATACCGCTAAGAGCCGGCATCAGTTCATTTGGGTTCGGTGGCGTTAACGCTCATATTGTCATAGAGGAATACATAGGTGAGTTTCCAGTAAAAAGTGATCAGTCGTCAGTAAACAGTGATCAGTTGTCAGTAAACAGTAAACAGTCGTCAGTAAACGGTAATCAGTCGTCAGTAAACGGTGATCAGATATCAGTAAACAGTGTCGAAGATCCGTCGGATATGTCCGATCAGTCGGATCAGTCCTACCTAATCGTACTTTCCGCGAAATCCGAAAACGCACTTCAACAGCGCGTACATGATCTTATCCAGTGGCTTGAAACTCATCAATCCCCTCCCCCATCGTTAGCAAATATCAGCTATACTCTCAACGTTGGCCGAGTTCATTTTGCGAAAAGAACAGCCTTTGTTGCGGATTCTCTTGAATCATTATCAGATCAACTAAGGCAATTTAATATCGATTCATTGTCAAAGAAAAAGATATTTACAGGAAAGCAAGAATTGCAGGATCTCCTTGATGAATTAGGGAATATTGGTTCTGAAATAACGAATTCCATAAGAGAATCCTTGATCGATAAATTATTGTTACTGGCTGATTATTATTGTAGTGGACGAGATTTTGAATGGACGGCTCTTTTCGCTGGAGAACAACCAAAGCGACTGTCCCTGCCTACGTATCCTTTTGAAATGCAACCTTACTGGTTTGACAAGAATAGCAACAAATCGTTTCGTCCTGGACCTTCTCTGATTAAGAATTTAAAGAGTAAACAGGTACAATCAGCTATTTTCGACAAAGATACCCTCGTTTCAGAAATCAGTTTATCTGAAGAAAGTTTTCCGTTTCTTAGTGATCATTGTTTCACCAATATCACAATTGTATCGGCATCGACACTGGCTTGCATGTTGCTTGCATGTTCAGAGGAAATGGATTATCACAGCGTGGCTATAAATAAGGTGTCCTTTCAAAAACCATTTATCTTAACTGAGAATTCGACATATACCGTCCAAATAATTCTAAAGAATACTGAAAATAAGAAATATTCATTTCAAATTGCGCATCAGCAACAAACAAATTGCTTAAATAACACAGAATGGGCCATTCCCTTCACCGGTGAATTGGAACGTTTTGAAACCAACGATTTATCTTCTCAGACATATTCCATCAAAGACATTGAAGCGCGATGCGAACATGATCTGGACTCAGCATCATTTTATCAGGCTCAATCCAACCGAGGCTTAGATTTGGGTCCCAGTCATCAGTGGATTCAATGGATTCGATATGGGAATAATGAATCCATTGCTAAACTTACATGTCCATTTGCTATAAACGAAAGCGAAGCCTATTCATTCTCATTTCATCCAACTGGACTTGACAGCATATTGCAAAGTACCGGTGTGCTACTGCCAACTAGCACGGGTGAAACAAGCCATTTTATTCTTGCTGGATGGACATCATTTCGTATCTATAACAAATGGCCAGCAGATCCCTATGTATACTGTTCTTTGCGAGAAGGTAGTGAAGAGCAACGATCAGTCACCACAGATATTTTTCTACTGGATGAATCTGGTATTGTCATAGCAGAGTTCAGTGAGGTTCGTCTCGTAAAAACGGAGTCCACCAGTCTTGGAGATTTGTCACACGATATAAACCGGTGGAATTATCATTTAGAATGGGATGAACACGCTCACTCAGTGGCTCTTGAAAAATCAACCAATGAAACTCCACAGGCCAAGTGTTGGGGAATTAAACCCACTGGTGGGATCAAGCCGGAGCAGCAGGGAACATGGATTATTGTCTCTGACCAAAAAGATATGGGGTCAGGCATTGGCCAACATCTGAAAAACATGGGTGCATCCTTTCATCAAATCACATTTTCTCCTGAGAACATTGAATCCTGTGAAAACAACGTATTACGATTGAATCCTGCGACGCCTGAGAATTGGCAAGATCAGATTACTACGGCCCTATCTTCATCAGCCAAGATTGCAGGACTCATATACCTTACAGCTCGAGACAATATGGCCCTCAGAAATCTAAATGCTGAAACGTTAATGGGAGATCAGGAACCACTTTGTGGAAGGTTGCTTAGTGTTATTAAGGCCATTAAAAAAGTCACAATGCCCATCTGGATAATAACTCGGGGTGCTGTCTCTACAGGAAATGAATCACAAATATCATTATCACAGTCAACCTTATGGGGAATGGGCAGAACCCTGGCAATGGAGCGACTCCAATCATCTTGCAGCTTAATTGACCTGGATCCCGCCGCGAACGACAATGCTTCAGACTGCTACAAAATCTGTCAGGAAGTTTTAGCCGAAAACAATGAATCTCAGGTTTTATATCGAAATAACAAACGCTATGTAGCACGATTACGCCCGGCACCATTAGATCCACAGAAAAAACTCCCCGTAGAAAGTGATTTAAATCATTATCAATTCCAAGTAGACAAATTGGGAGATCTAACCTCAGTACATGCAGTTGATTGCCAGGTTTCCGTTCCGGCTGCAAATGAAATTACAGTTAACATTCATTATTCAGGGTTATCTTATCGGGATTGGTTATCAGTTCAGGGACAATTTTCAGATCACTCCATCCCACTCGGGGATGAAGGGGTTGGTATTGTAACAGCAAAAGGAAAAGATGTTACTGACATTGAGGTCGGGGATACCGTCATGGTATTTTCACCTGGTTGCCTAGCTTCACATGTGATAGTGCAATCAAGTTATGTGAGTAAAATACCCACTGAAATAAAGCCTGAACGTTGTGCAACCATTCCACTGGCATTCATTACAGCCTACTACAGTCTTGTAGAAGTCGCAAAGATTCAGGAAAACGATAAAATACTCATTCATTCTGCCGCTGGCGGCGTAGGCTTGGCTGCTGTTCAAATTGCTATGGCATTCAAGGCTGAGGTCTATACGACAGTGAGCAGCCCTGAAAAACGACATATTCTGGAACAACGAGGAGTAAAAGCCATATACCATTCAAGAAGCGGTGAGTTTTATCAAGAGATGAAAACCGCCTTAGGAGAGTCGGCTGGATTGGATATCGTCCTCAATTCGCTGGTGGCTGAAAATGCCAGCAAAAGTATGGAACTGCTGAAGCCGTCCGGCTGTTTTCTTGACTTAACGAAAAGCAGTCTTTCATCGAAATCTG
This sequence comes from Verrucomicrobiota bacterium, assembly GCA_021772675.1. Taxonomy (GTDB): domain Bacteria; phylum Verrucomicrobiota; class Lentisphaeria; order JABSQK01; family JAJFLO01; genus JAJFLO01. The sequence continues at coordinate 15,198 of JAJFLO010000590.1, forward strand.
AAGATGCTACTTCAACAAGAAACATTGATATCGATTTGTATCAGGTTAAAGATGAGCAGCCAAGTTTAATTCAAGATATATTTGCAAAATTACTTGATGGATTCAATCAGGATATATTCAAGCCCTTACCCTTCCGAACCTATCCTAAAGATCAATTGCAAACGGCACTATCTATCTTTTCATCAGGTCAACAGATTGGTAAACAGATTGTTGATCATAATCCATCTCCAAATAATAACGTCATCAATGCCGATAGCAGCTACATTGTTGTCGGAGCATTTGGCGAGCTTAGTACCCATTTTATAACCTGGCTAGCAGACGAAGGAGCTCTATGCCTTCATTTGGTTGATTATGCTGCGCCTAAACCTGATAACCTCAGTTTCATTGAGAAGCTAAAAACAAGAGGACTATCGATAACATTTCATCAGGTAGACATCACGGATCTAAAACAGGTCCAGAGTATGATAGAAGAAGCGAGTCAAGAGCCACAACCTATTAAAGGAATTTTTCATTGTGCAGCCAGAATTGATGATGATTCGATTGAGAACCTGACGTGGGACCGCTTTCCTCATATACTCGAAAGCAAGGTCGCTGGATCCTGGAATTTACACCTATGCAGTCTGGAATTGAACCTGGATCATTTTGTCCTCTTTTCCTCGGCTGCCGGCCTTTTGGGTTCTGCCAATCAAGCAAACTATGCAGCAGGAAACACCTTTCAGGATACCTTGGCTCATTATCGGAAAAAACAGTTTTTACCAGCCCTTAGTATAAATTGGGCGCCCTGGAGCGTTGGTATTGGCGCCGCAATGGGAGAAACCGCCAACAAACTATGGGAAGCCTGGGGAACGAAACTACTTTACCCCGATCGCGATCTACCCATTCTTAAAGACCTTCTTCGCTCCGATGAACCACAAATTGCAGTATTACCAACCGATTGGCAGAAGTTTCAAAGTCAGTTTGAATCGCCACTGTCATTCCTCAAAGAACTTGGCACAACTGACCAATTCAATCCATCTCAAACGCCTGCTAAAACAACTGCGTTTCTAAAAAATATAATTGATATGGACTCAAAGCAAAGACAATCCCATATAACACACTATTTGTCTGATTTAACGGCAACTTTATTGGGAATTGCTATTAAAGATGTCGCAGTCGATATGACATTTGACGAATTGGGATTGGACTCGCTTAAAGCAATTGAATTCCGGGACCAACTTCAGGCCGACTTTGGGCGGGATTTCCCGGTAGTAATCGTATATAATCATCCAACCGTTTTGCAGCTGGCAGAGTTTCTCATAGCCTCAATCCAAGAAACCGAACCCGACGATACTCCCGATAATGATGAATCTCAGAAAACAGCTATTAACCATTCAAATTCAGACACCAATGAATCCGAGTATGATTCATTATCTACAATAGAGGTTGAAGCACTAATACTGAAAGAATTGGAAGATATTTAGGTCAGGTTGCTATCAGCATTATGGGTAAGAACTGTCAATAAATTTAACCGGCTGCGCCGGTTTTTTTACCGCTAAGATTGGCAAAATTAGTCCTGCTGGTGAGCAGGACTATACTCCGAACCTCCTATGTTATAAATTTAATTGAAGCTCGTTCGTAGTCCCGTTTTTAAGCGGAAGTTTTCGGAGAGCTTCAGCGATCCGGTGTTTTTAAACGCTCGCTGAAGCATCGCTAAAACTTCCGCCTGAAGACGGAACTACAAACGGGACATGCTCCTTATTCGAGATATCCTGTAATTTTATATAAGATATAAATTTTCAATGACTTAGAATACAAATCCCCATACAATCAAGTTACAATTGAAAATACTGCCTAATCCAAAGTTGTAATAGATTTCTTGTGAGAAATTCAGGATAGAGGGTAGTATCATAAAACTCATGCTTGAAAGGGGGACACCCAAATATTGTTTTTAGTCCGAGCTGATCCGTGAAAATTCGTAGGGAAACTTTCTTATTTCCATTTTTAATGTGGGAGGCCTCGTCCACCCCGACGACTTTTTATAACAAAACTTGATATTCAGATTCCTCACATCTTTATTCACAGTCAGAATTATTGATCTTAATCGAAGTATCCAGTATCTAAAACCTAACCCTTAATTTATCTTTACAAGCTATCAACTGGACATTTAACAGCTAACGGCCCTTTATTCATTACATGCGTATAGATCATTGTCGTACGTACATCTTTATGCCCCATTAATTCTTGAACTGTTCTTATATCATATCCGTCTTCCAGTAGATGAGTTGCAAAACTATGCCTAAATGTATGACAACCAGCATTCTTATTAATCCTTACTTTTCGTATGACCCTTTTTACTAAATTTTGCAGACTCTGGGGATGAATATGATGCCTGCGTTTTACTCCCGATCTTGGATCTATGGATAACTGATTTGATGGAAAAATATACTGCCATCGCCATTCATACGGAGCGCTAGGATATTTTTTATCTAAAGCAAATGGGAGATAAACAGATCCAACGCCATTAGCCAAATCCTCTTCATGGATAATTTTCCGATGTGCAAGATGATCAGTGAGATCTGAAACAACAGATTCACCCAATAGCGTGACCCGATCTTTGTCACCTTTTGATCTTCGAACGATGATTTGATTAGAATTGAAATCTATATCCTGTACCCTCAATCGAACGAGTTCACAACGGCGCAATCCACCACCATACATTATGCGAATGAGTAATCGATTTAACCCCTGTAAATTGTTAATGATCTTTGAAACTTCATCTCGCGTAAAAACGGCCGGTAAATAATTGCTTTTTCCTGCACGAAGTGCATTTATACCCTTTAACTCCTTTTCCAAAACATTCTTGTAAAGAAAAATGATTGCTGACAATGCCTGGTTTTGTGTTGATGCTGTCACATTTCTAACGACAGCTAAATCAGTTAAAAATTCCTCAACATGCGATTCATCCATCTCAATTGGATGTTTTAGATTATGAAAATGAATATATCGTTTTATCCACGAAAGATAGGTTCTCTCGGTACTGAGACCTTTCCTTAAGAATCTCATTTTATTTTTACACTGATCAAGAAGTTTCGGTGAATTATTACTAGTTGTAGTTATCATTTGTATCCCCACTTTTTTAACCGCTGCCAAGATATCCTTAATTAAATATGCTATTAAATACTAGTGTTACATTGGTTCTCTTTGTGATAATTCCAAGTGGATTTTCCGGAGATATCACAAAGAGGGACCAAATATTTTGTGTTTTTATGCATTAAACCCAAAGCGGATCGTGATATTCCCGGAATTGGGAGGATTATCACAAAGTAGAAAATTAGAAATCAGAAAAACTTACATTGTGATAATCCCCAACAGATTTAATTTGTAGTTCTGAAAATTGGTTTTAACTTACTAGTTTTGAAAAAGATATATGCTTTTACATCTTTGGAATTCCAACTGGGATTATCACAAAATATTTTGGGTGTAAAGGAATTAACACAAAGCACTTTGTGATAATAATATTGATATCTGAGGACGTCAGGTTCATCAATGCTTTAAGGTGGTAGAACAGCGTGGAAACGAACTGGATGAAAAGCATTTCCAGTTCCTATCCCCGATTAGGTTGATCATTGAGGAATCCATTTCTATCGAAAACGATTCCCTT
>JAJFLO010000060.1 GCA_021772675.1 Verrucomicrobiota bacterium
GCACCTAAATATACGCTTGTATTCGTTCCCTTAATATTGTCCTTTTTATACCCTGATCGGTCAAGTAATTCTTGTGTGAGTTCCAGCAAAATTCTTTGTTGTGGATCCAGAACTTGAGCCTCCTCATCACTAATATTGAAATATCCGGCATCAAAACCAGCAATGTCGTTGAGATATCCACCCTTCTCCGTGCACGAAATATTTGTATCCATAAGATGCCCTAGGAAAGGATCGTCCGCATTCCATCGATCTTTTGGCGGAGCAGTAATCAAATCAATTTTTGAAGACAGGTGATCCCAAAAAGATTCGAGAGTTGGGGATTGCGCAAACCGACAGGCTTGTCCGATGATGGCAATTTTTCTATTGGCCCTAGTTGAATTGGTAATAAAAAAACGGTTTTTTGACGATGGATTTGACGCCGATGCAGGTAAATCTGATGGAAATTTCTGATGATAGAAAACTGGTTGCTGACTGTCTATCCCATTTTCGGATAAATAAATAGCTAATGTTCGAATTGTTCGCTGTTCCAACATTAGATTTGGGTCCAAAGAGATTTTAAAACGCTTCTCTAATTCCTCAAGAAGTGTAATCATCATAATTGAATCGACCCCAAACTCTGAAATATCCGTTTCTGGATCCAGTACATCTTGATCGAAACCGATAGAATTTGAAAATATTTGAATGATTTCCTTTTCGATGTCCGTGACTGATTGAGGGTCTTTATTACTTTTTTTCGTCGTATAGGAATTTTTCATTTTAGATACACTCGATTGAATTCCTAATGCCCTTTTCATGATCACGGGATCGCAGTCAGCTACCATAATTTGACTTAGCCTGTTTTGGCAAATTGCGGTGGCAAAGGCTTGGATACCGTAATCCTCAGCAAGTGGCACCATCCCGGTTTTTTTCCGTATATGTCTCATTGATATCTCGTCGACTCTCATACCGCCCTCTTCCCAAAGTGGCCAGTTAATCGATAATATCTGTCGTTGGCACTTTCCTTTTTGTTTTGAAACAGTGGAATAGTTTTGGTGATACATGGCAAAAGCATCCATAAACGCATTAGCACCCACATAATCGGCTTGACCGGGATTCCCCATCACAGCAGCCAATGATGAAAATAAAATAATGAAATCAAGTGCTTCATCTCGTGTTGCTGCCTCAATATTTAGTGTGCCGGCAATTTTTGGCGCCATTACCGCGCTAATCTCCGTCTCAGTCTTATTGACAATAAAGCTGTCTTTTATGACACCGGCACTGTGAATAATTCCATCGAGTTTACCGTATTTTTCTTTGATGGTTTGGATGGTATTCTGTACGGCTTCCAGATCGACAACATCGCATGGGATGTAATCAAATTCAACAGGAGTTCTGGGGTTGGATGATCTACCGCTTACAACAATCGTTGCACTGTTAATTCTGCTAATGGCTTCGGCAAATATCATTCCTAAACCACCAGCCCCTCCGGTTATCCAATATACTCCATCCTGCTTGATTATATCTGTGAGTTTGACGTCTGGTAAGCTAAGCTCCCATTGGCACTTAATCTGACGACGATCAACAGTTGGATAGTTAATTTCTATCTCATCACTAAACAATTCATTTTTGACAAGATCGACGATTTTTTCAACGTCCAGATTCGGTAATCGAAGAGTTTTTCCAATCAATTTTGGGTTCTCTAATTTCGCTGTTTTCAGCAAGCCTACTATTGGCGCATAGCAATATTCGGGAATTTCATCGGAAACAATGACCATAAGGAAGGATTGTGAATTTGACTTTGCTTTATGAAATTTTTTTATCCGATCAAATACAATCTTAAATGCACCGATAATCGAGTCTGTATTCTCCGGGGAAAGTGCGATCTCACCTATAGTTCGAGGGTTAAAACGTTTTTGTAACGCAGACCTAACTGATTTGGATTGATCAATAGTCAATATATGGAGATCGAGCTCTGGTGACTCGATGACCGTGTCAATGGGACGATCTTGCCACGTCGTTGTCGCATAGAATAGGTTTGGTTGGCACATTTCAGTTGCTTTATCATGTGGTTGATCCAACGCCATTTGTCTTACTGTCAATTCTTCAATTTCCAGTAATACGTCACCAGTATTATTAAGCAATGTAATATCATATTTTGCAACATCATTTGATTGCAATGAATTGTCACAAAGGGTAGTATAGGCAAAACATTGTTCAGGAAATGGCGCATAAAGTGAGACCGATTTCAGAGCGAAGGGCACAGCGGGGATATTAACCTTCTCATCACCTTGGTCATTGACATTAAAGGCAATGAGCGACTGGAGAGCGCTATCGAGCAATCCAGGGTGAAGATGAAAGTCATCAAATTGCGCGGATGAAGATGATTCAGGAAGTGTGAGTTTGGCGAGCGCCTCCCGATCATTGTAGGACAACTCACTAATCCCTTGAAAGGTAACCCCATATTGAAAGCCCAATTTTTGAAAATGATCGTAACAATCCTGCGATGTGAGTGAATTCGTACATCTGCTAATGATTGATTTAATATCCTGTTTTGACGGTTTTTGGGAAAAATGCCCTAACACGACTTTACCCCGGCTATGAAGGATCATGCCATCATCTTCCAATGCGTCAGGCTTATTCGATGTGACCTTAAAGGCAATGGTGTCGTCATCCGGTTGAAGACTAATGGTAACCGATTCAGGGTTATCGGCAACCTGTATTGGTTGTGCCCAAATAATATTCTTAAGACCGGTAACAGGGGATTCACTCGCCATTTCAGCAGCGGCCCTGGCCATTTCCAAATAGGCAACACCTGGCAAAATCGCTGCCCTCTGCACCTTGTGATCCTTCAGAAAAAATTCATCGCCTGTGAACGTTGAACGAAACTGTTGAACAGATAGGGTTGATGTATTCTCATGGACTAATGGATGCAGGAATTGAGAAGGATAATTGGAGATTGACAATGAATGATCCGCCACCATTTCGTTTGATTCGGACATCCAATAGCGCTCTTTGGCAAACGGGTACTTAGGTAAGGACAAACGACGTGGTTTTGGGTTGCCATAGGCCAGACTCCAATCAATATCAAACCCTTTAACCCAAAACTCTGCGAGTCGTTTCATCTTTCCCTTTGCAATCCATTTGGCTATCATTTCCTGTGTGTCTTCATCTGCCGCCAATTCAGAGATTTCATCCTGATTTTTTTGAATATGTCCGGACCAAAATTCTGCAATTTTGGTTTCGCATTCACAATATTGCAGTAATTTTTTCCTTACTTCATCAATATTTCTAGCCATGAATGCAATACGATGATTCATTGCTTCACGACCGACCTGGAGAGTGTAGGCGATGTTGGTAAGAACCGAGGTGTCAGGTGTCAGGTGTCGGGAAACGTACATTTGTAGTTTTCGGGCATATTTTTTTAGCCGTTCTTCATTCTTGGCCGAAAGTACAATCAGATATCTCTCATCAGACTGATTACCAGTTACTGATAACTGATCACTGTGAACTGAAAACTGGTCTCTGTTCACTGTTGACTGTTCACTGTTGACTGATAACTGATCAACATATTCCCCAATAACCATATGTGCATTGGTACCGCTAAACCCAAAAGAACTTACTGCCGCCATGCGAACGTCGCCGACTGAAACGTCCCAGTCTCGAAGTGTTGTATTGACATAAAATGGACTGTTCTTAAAATCAATATTCTCGTTACCTTCCTTAAAATTAAGTGTTGGAGGAAGTTTTTTATGTTTAAGACTTAACACGATTTTAATGATCCCGGCAATTCCCGCCGCTGCTGCTGTATGTCCAATATTGGTTTTCACCGAACCTATTGCACAACAATTCTTTTTTTCTGTATAGGCTCGGAATGCTTCAGTCAATGCCTGAAACTCAATTGGATCGCCAAGTTTAGTCCCCGTTCCATGAGCTTCGACAATCTGAATTGTGGTCGGATCAATATTGAATTTACGATATACTTCGATTTCAAGATCCCGCTGAGAACCAACGCTTGGCGCTGTAAGGCCATTGGTTTGCCCATCCTGATTCGTTCCTGTCCCTTTAATCACACCATAGATAGTGTCTGCAGAAGCAATAGCATCTTCAAGGCGTTTTAATACGATGACCCCGCAACCTTCACCGGGGACAAAGCCATCTGCGCGATTATCGAATGTAAAGCATTGTCCATTGGGAGAAAACATGCCAGCCCGGCTTGCATCAATATAAAACTGAGGTGTATTACGAATGAATACGCCTCCGGTAAGTACGCCGTCACATTCTCCGCTCCATAAACTTTGACATCCCATGTGAGTTGCTACAAGGGAACTCGAACACGCTGTATCGATGGCGACAGCAGGTCCTTTGAGATTAAGATAGTAGGAAATTCTCGATGCCAACACTGAACTTGCATTGCCCCAAAACGATGCGGCCTCCACGACCTTGGTTTGTAACTGATTATAATCGGACCCGCAAACACCGGCAAAGACACCCCACTTCGATTTTGCGAGTGATACGGGATTGATTCCTGCATCTTCTATTGCCTGCCAACAATGCTGTAGAAAGAAGCGTTGTTGTGGATCCATGCTCGCCGCCTCGTGCCCGGAAATGCGAAAGAATAGTGGATCGAAACAGTCAACATTGTTTACAAAACTTCCCCACCGGCAGTACGTGTTATCCTTTTGATCCCGGTCTGTACTAAAATACCGGGTGACATCCCAACGTTCTCCTGGCACTTCCTTTATTAAACTTCTTCCGTTTTTCAAACAATCCCAAAACTCATCCAAATTGTCAGTATCCCCAAAGCATCCACTGATGCCGACAATTGCGATGTCACTGTTTTTAACTGGTGGAGGAGAGATCGCATTCTGAATTATCATCACATCTGATGGATCGTTTACCGTCGGCAGATTCGTGTCGTCCACATCGTCTGAGAAGATCACGTTACGATCGACGTCGCGGACATTTTGAGGAAGCGGTTGTTCAGGCCTAAACTGTCGAAAAATCTCGTGACCATGGGAATCTAAAATAAAGGCGCTGAATTCACGAACTGTTGGGTAATCGAAAATAACAGTCGTATTTAATGTGATATCGAAATCGTGATTGATGCTTTGAATAAATTCCACACCGGTGATGGAGTCAACGCCGTAATCAGAGAATGTAATGTCCGAGTCAATTTCGTCTTGTGGCACTCGAAGTATAGTACTCATTTTTATTGTCAAATCGTTTTGGATTTGACCAAGAAGTTCAGCTTTAGGCAAAGGTTGCTTTTTCTCTGACGATGATATTTTATCGATTTTTGGGATATGCGCGGCAAGGGGTTGTGGTTGAGATTTCACCCGATCATTTTTTGAGACAGCGGATCGTTGAGCGTCGGCAATTGCTTTCGTTCGAAATACGATACCATCACTCTCAGCCACTATAATTTGCTGACCAAGATTCAATTCTGAATGTATTAGACACGACTTACGGAAACCCTGTTCCCTCAAGACCTGCTGCCAATTTTTCGGCGAAAGTGCAGGAGATCCATCAAGCCTGATTTCTTTGTCATCATACCGCCACCAGCCGTCAAGAAGACCGAACGTCAACGTGGTAAATACGTCAATCCTGTCAATCTCGTTTAAGATTAAACACCCTCCTTTTTTCAACGCAACCTTTATATTTGCCAAGGTTTCTGCAATATTCCGTGTTGCATGTATGACATTGGCAGCAACGACAATATCAAAGCTATTCGAAATAATCCCCTGATCCCTTACAGGCTTTTCTATGTCAAAGATCCTGAAGTCGAGATAAGGTCTGCCGTCGGCATACCGATCTTTCGCTGACATTAGGAAGCTTTGCGAAATATCTGTATAAACATACTCAAGGACATGTTCGTATTTTTTAAGTCGTTGGAATATTGATTGACTGGTTGCCCCTGTACCCGCTCCAACTTCGAGAAGACGAATGCGTTCGCCAGACGTTAATGTCATGTAACGATGTTCGATAATCGCTTCAACCGCATCAGCGACAACCTCATTGAAATAATCTGAAACTAAATTACCCCGATAAATTCCTTCAATACCACCAATGTTTGCATCCGCAAAAATGACGTCAGTGGCAGGAATTCGACCGATAAGAACATCTCCGAGAGATTTCAGACACGACAACAAGAATCGAATATGTGCTGTTATATCGGGAAACTTGCCGATTAAAACGTCGGCTTCGTGATCCGGATCAAGGTCATTTATCGTTAGCACATTTTTATCGATCAGTTGAAAGTAGTCTCCATCTGTTTCCAGATAGTTTCCCTGGACGAGAATGGGAACAATTTGGTCAAACAGGCGATGGTATTTTTCCTTTATCTCTAAATTCAGTCGGGCCTTTTTCAGGGAAATTCGCTGTTTAAAAACAGTCAACATACCTGAATTCTGAAGTGTTTTCACAAGGCATTTTACACCATAGTTCTCTAAAGAAACCTGTGCCTCCCGGCGTTCAATTTCGTTTGGAATTTTAGGTCTTTGTGAAAGTGCCTCAGCGACCCCATTGAAATGATGACGTGAATTTCCGTCATATAACTCAGATAGTTTTTCGCGGCCGATTCCGAAATCTTTCTTGAATTCATTATTGGCCTTAAGTACTAAAGTTTGTGATACATCTTGAGATAAACACCGTTCAAGGATTTCCATTCCTTCTGATGTCGAGAGCGATCCAATGCCCAGATTCGCCATTCGCTGACGATACTCTGGAGACGCGACAATCCCTACCTCTCCCCAATAACCCCAATTGATGATAATGACCGGACGAGAAATTGTCCGCCTTAGTGCATGAGCGAAAGCGTCCTTAAATGTACAACCCGCAATGTAGTTACTCAGACCGGGATTCCCCATAACGGATTGAAAAGAAGAAAAGAAACAGAAAAAATCAAGCACCTCATCCTTAAATACCCTGGATAGATTGATACTGGCCAGGCTCTTGGGATCATAAGCTTTAAGGAAACCAGCCTCATTCATTTTAGCAATACTCTGGTCTGCCAGGACAATAGCGGAATGAATGACACCATTTATTTTACGACGGGATGTGTTTATCGTCTTCAATGCGTGTTGAAGGCTGGCCAGGTCGGTGGCATCAGCCTGGATATAAGTCGGCGATCGATTGTGTTTCCTAAGTTGATCTATTTTCTGTTGTATTTCCTTGTCTAGCGGGCGTCGTCCTAACCAGATGATTCGGGCGTTATAGGTTTTAATTAGGTACTCGCTTGTGGCGTAGCCGATACCACCTGCACCACCGAGAATAACATACAGGCCATCTTGTTTAAATACCGATTCGTTCGCCTTCGGGATTACAAAAGGAATAATGTCACGCTCATAACTGAACCCTCCCTGATAGGCAACCAAACTTCCCGTAGGACGATGAAATTCATTCCTAAGGATCTCTTTAATGGCAGGGTGATGTGCATTATTCTGAAGTTCAGCATTACCGATATCGGCGTGGCAAATGTTCCATAGAGAAAATTCTTTGGCGATCGTGTCGGTTAACCCCGTTAATCCGGAACCGAGTGGATTGATGGTATTGGCAATAACGTCATGACAGTCTTGAGTAACAACTGTAAGAGTAAGTTTTCTGCTTTCATAACCGCAGTCCAAAAGCCCTTTTATCAGGTGAAACAAACCAAGAACGCTGTATTCCTGCTCCTCAGCAAATCTATTGGCATCAAAAAGATCAAATGTACCGTTCGTTAATCCACCAAAGAAATAAACGTTATCAACAACAGGCAGATCTTTGATGACTGTAACTAAATCACTATGATTTAGAACATCTATCGTGTGAACCTGTTCGGAAACTCGTTCCGTTTTATGCGTTAGACAAATAGCAAAACTGCTTGCGGACGAATCGAGAAAAACCGTTTCAAGACCGAAACCGTCCTTGCGATAAATGATTAGGCTCGATCCCTTAATTTCCTGGTCGGCAATCTTTTTCACTGGCCTGCGAACCCATCGGGAAATGTAGGTAAGATGATCGATGTGATTTCCTAAACGACGAATCGTTAGGTGGTGGACTTTTAATAAAACCTGCCCATTTTCGCTCAATATAGCGATATGATAACCGGTTTCACTCACCTTTTTAATATACGAATACACTTTGCCCGGCAATGACGAAAAAGAATCCACCCGTTCAATTGAAAACGGTAAGAAAATACTATGGCGATCCCAGCTATCCATACCGGAAATACTTTGCAAAGCGGCATCAAATAATACTGGCATAGCATCGTAATTGTTCTCATTACCACTAGCGTAGCCTTCAGGAAGCTCAAGAAAACTAAGTACCTCTTCATCCGTCTTCCAAAGTGCCTTAATTCGCCGAAAATCGGGACCGTAGTCAATTCCTATATCACGAAAATTTTGATAATATGCCGTTGCATCTGCTTCATTAGCTATTCCGACAGTCATCGATTCCTTTATTTCCTCAACATCAATACGCTCCGGTTCAGGAACCGTATTTATAAAAATGCCGGTACCGCGACTATAGACAAAATCGCGATCAGAATCAGAACTTATCCGGTAATCAAAACCAGAGTCTGTTTCTATCAGGCTCAAGACAATGCCTACATCGATGCTTTCAATGGACAGCGGACGAGTCCAAACGTGATCCTGTACGAAAAATGGTTTGTCTGGATAAGTTTCTTTTACTGCTTCAAAAACCAATTCAAGAAATACTACCCCCGGTAAGGTTGGTTTATCCATCACGCGATGATCCCGTACCAGAGGATGTGTCGCAGAAAAAGTGCTCTCGAAAACAATTCCCTTTGATGACATACTTAAGGACGGTACAATCCGATTAATCAAGGGACACTTTGACACGCTGTGAAGCCCCACGTTAACTCCAGTCCGATTACTTTCTGGCAGCCAATATCGTAATTTAGCAAATGGATAGGTGGGTATGGAAATAAGTCGCGGTTTTTCTTCATCATAGAAATCGTTCCAATCCAGGTTTGCCCCCCGACACCACAATTCTGCAAGTTTATTGTAGTTCCTGACCTCTGGCTGCTTCATCAGCGATTTTATCAGAATTTCATCCGACATGGATTGTTCTTCTGATTTTTTAAGTTGCCTGACATTGCCTCTGAAGCAGTTCTTTATAGATCGTTTCTCATTAGTAAATTCATCCAGTTTTTTTCCTAATTCTTCAGTGTTATTTACCACAAATGCCACACGTTCGGCCATCGCCTCTCGACCAACCAGAAGCGTGTACGCGAGCTCAATAAGAATGGAGGTGTCAGATGTCAGGTGTCGGGAAACATACTTCAAGAGTTTTTGGGCATATTCTTTTAACTGTTCTTCATTCCTGGCCGACATCACGATTAATAAGGGCATTCCCTTTCCAATCTCTGAAACCTGAACACTGACACCTGAACCCTTTTTCACATATTCTTCAATAACCACATGGGCATTCCCACCGCCGTATCCAAAACTGCTAATACCGGCGCGACGAGGAATTTCACTGCCCAGTGAATCACTGAGATGTTTCCAATCTTCCAATTCTGTAACGATTCGAAACGGACTATTCGATAAATTAACATATGGATTGATGTGGTCGCAGTGTAAACTTGCCGGCAATTTCCCATTTTGCATCGACAGTAAAACTTTAATCACACCGGTAATACCGGCAGCGGTTTCTAAATGGCCCATATTCGTTTTTACAGAGCCCAAGCCACAGTGTGCTTCTGGTTTCTCTTTATGGTCCCAAATTTGGTATAACTCCTTAAATGCCCGTCTCAGTCCGTCGATCTCTATTGGATCGCCTAATTCAGTGCCGGTGCCATGAGTTTCGATGTAAGTCACAGTTTTCGGATCGACCTGCGCATTGGTATAGGCTTGCACTAAAAGATCGGCTTGTGCCCGCGGATTCGGCGCCGTTAGTGAATTTGCCCGACCGCCGTGATTTTGAGCGATTCCCTTGATCACCCCGTAAATCGAATTTCCATCTTTGATCGCTTGCGTCAAAGATTTTAGCACCACGACTCCAACGCCTTCGCCGCGGACATATCCATTCGCTCGTTTGTCGAACGTCTTACAACGGCCATCTTCACAAAGCATCCCGGCTTTACTAAATGCGATATACATTGCCGGAGTAAGTAGCGTGTTAACCCCACCGGCGACTGCAAGGTTGCATCGACCCGATTGAATTGAATTTACCGCCCGAATCAGGGCAACTAATGATGACGAACAGGCTGTATCAATAGCCTCACTTGGACCATGAAAGTCGAGAAAGTAGGACACACGATTTACAAGCATGGAGTGGGATGTTCCCGTAGATGTATATGCCTCTATACTTATATTAGATTGTCTGAGCAATTCGTAGTAATCATTATTAGCTACGCCGACAAAAAGTCCGGTCTGTGATCCGGCAAGGTCACGCGCCTTATGACCGGCATCTTCAAGTGCCGTCCATACGGATTGCAAAAACAGTCTGTGCTGGGGGTCCATAAGTTCGGCTTCTCGAGGTGAGATACCAAAAAAACTGGCGTCGAATTTATCAACATCGGGCATAAAACCGCCCCATTTTACATTGGTTTTGTTATGTTCAGTTGACGGGTCGCCGTAGTAGTCCTGCCATTTCCACCGGTTCGCGGGAATTTCTTCTATCAAGTCATTACCAGCTTCAAGATGTTGCCAAAACTCATCAATGGAATTTGACTGCGGAAATCGTCCAGCCATTCCCACAATTGCAATGGGCTCGTGCATTCCAGACACATTTTTTTCCACTTGTGCATCTACTAAAAAGCGACGATTCGGTTGACTAACACTATTGTTTTTTTCTACCCCATCTGCATCATCACATGACGTGTCCCCGACCTCAGGCGTTGGTACTTGATGTTCATTATAAAATTCTAACAATTGAGGCCCATAGTTTTCGATTAAATAGGTGGACAAGTCCTGGATTTTTGGATACTCGAAAAATAGGGTTGAGACGATGTCAGTGCCAAAGTCGCAGTTGAGTCGGTTCGCTAATTCTGTCAAACCGATCGAATCAAATCCATAGCTCCCAATTTCTACATCGAGTTCAATATGAAACGGATCGACTTTCAATGCCTCAGAAATTCGACGAATTAAGTCACACTCCAAGTCGTTTTTTAACCGATCAAGAGCAGTTGATCCTAATTCTGCAATGTTTTCTTTTGGCTGATGGGATTCTATCTGAGTAATCTGCCTAGAGTTTTCGGAATGGGTGACTTCCTGGTCAAGGGAATCACTAATAGACTTCCGGGGCTCATCCGTTTCTTCAATTTCTTTGGCACTATCCTGAGATATGTCAAATAAATCCTTGGTGCCGAGGGGTACAGCTCGGGTACAGAACCCGTTAAAGGTCACAAGAACCTCACCGACGTCGTTGCACAATCGCACATCAAATCGTCTTGTCTCATTCTGGATTATCGAAGCGAACGTGGAATGAACATAAAGATGTGACGGAAGCGGTCCGGCAATATCGAGTTGTTCCAACGAAAATGGTAAAAATAATGTCGGATGTTGATTTGGATTTTGGATTGTTTCAATTGCTCCGATGGCGTGTAGACTGGCATCCATTAAGATCGGATGTAAATCACAGGACTGGAGGTCATCTATCGTTTTTGAGGACAGATTAAGTTCACTCAAAATTTGGGATTTATCGTACCAGGCTCGTTTCACCACACGAAATTTTGGACCGTAATTTAAACCAATTTCTGCCAATGCTTGATAAAGTTTCTTCTTTGTTACACGTTCAGTACAGCTTTTTCTTATTTCAGTTAAGTTTAACGATGATTGCTCAACGGCAGTAGTATAGTGGATTTTCCCCTGGCAATGCACATGTGATTTAGGATTTACCGCTTCTCCAGTATGTGACGTAATTTGAAACGTTACAGATCCATCCGCTTCCGGATGCAAATGAGTTTGAATCTCTAACGGGGCACTGTCGATGCAGATTGGACGAAGCCAGGTGATATTCTTTAGGCGGGTGACTGCTTTTCCCGGAACCCCCAAATTTCCTGCGGCCCGAATCATTTCCAGATAAACGACTCCAGGCAACACTTTTTTCCCATCGACCAGATGATTTGTAAAATATAGTTCATCTCCAGTAAAAACGGTTCTAAATCGTTGTTCATATAAGGTCGAGATGTTTTCATGAACTAAATCGTGGAGAATTGATCCTGAAATTTTACCATTAACATGGGGCTCCGCTGGTTTTTTCTGCGATTCCGGGATCCAAAATCGCTCGGTAGCAAACGGATACGTTGGTAGCGAAATACGTCTAGGCTGAAGATGTTTCCACAACAAGCTCCAATCGACTGCTCCTCCATGCACCCAATATTCAGCTAACTTTGAAAAATTATAATGCTCAATCCAGTCCGACACTGTCAATTCGATGTTGGCGGTTTCGGAGAAAAATCTGGCATTTTCAAAACCTTGCCTGACGTTACCTTTATAGATACTGTCGGCATCGGTTTGATCTTTTAGATAATTTGATAATTTTTGGATGATTTCATCTGAGTCAGCGGCGATAAACGCAATTCGCTCCATCATCGGTTCACGACCGGTCTGAAGGGTGTACGCGATGTGATCTAAGTGATCAGTATCCAGTGAACAGTGTCGAAGATTCGCTGGGCCGGAATTAGTAAAGAAGTTCAGAAATTTTTTAGCATAGTCTCTTAGCCGCTCTGTATTCTTAGCTGAAAGTACGAACAGCTGGGATGTGTGACTTTGGTCAGTCACTGATAACTGATCACTGCTTACTGATAACCGTTCACTGTTTACTGATAACTGGTCAACGTATTCTCCAAGAATAATATGGGCATTTGTTCCACTAAAGCCAAACGAGCTAACGGCAGCAATCCTGGGCCGGTTTTCCACCTGTTGCCAGTCCCGGCATTTAGTACTGACAAAGAATGGACTATTCTTAAAATCAATGTGTGTATTGGGATGCCTAAAATTCAAAGATGGCGGAATCGTCTTATGTCGTAAGGCCATTACCGTTTTAATGACACCGGCCACACCTGCCGCAGCGAGTGTATGACCAATATTTGTTTTAACTGATCCTATGGCACAAAACTGTTTTCTTTGGGTCGATTTTCGAAAGGATTCTGTTAGCGCTTCAATTTCTATCGGATCACCCAGTTTGGTTCCTGTCCCATGTGCTTCAACATAACCAATGTGATCCGGGTTAATACCAAATTTTTCATAGACCTCACTTTCCAGTTCCGATTGTGCCAGCGCATTGGGAGCAGTAATACCATTGCTGTGACCATCCTGGTTGGTTCTACTGCCGTGAATAACCGCGTGGATTGTATCGTTGTCAGCCTCTGCTTTTTCCAATGATTTAAGCAATAAAAGACCAATTCCTTCTCCAGGGACAAAACCATTTGCCTTGCGATCAAACGTATGGCAAAGGCCATCTTTCGAATACATATTGGCCTTACCCATCAACGTATATTGACGAGGGGATAATAACAGGCTGACACCACCAGCCAACGCCATAGAAATCTCTCCGCTATGGATGGCCTGACATGCAAGGTTGATAGCAACCAGAGAGGATGAACACGCTGTATCTATAGCAATGCTCGGCCCCTTTAAATTAAGAAGAAAGGCAATCCTGGAAGTAAGAATTGAACTATGATTTCCCATGAGTTCAAAGGAATCCCAAACATGATTATTATGGCCGAGACATTCTTCATAGCCATTAGATATATGGCCGAGATAGGTACCGCAATTTAAACCTGATACTTGTTTCGCTGCATAGCCGGCATCTTCAAAGACTTTCCATGCTTCCTCCAGAAAAATTCGCTGCTGAGGATCCATGAGTTCTGCTTCTTTGGGAGAAATATTGAAAAACATGGGATCAAAAATATCATGATTCTGAATAAATCCCCCTTTTTTAATCGCACAGGTATTAGGCTTCTTCCCGGAAGGATCATAGTACTTCGCGACATCCCAGCGTCCGTCGGGAATTTCTGTTATCGCACTTTTCCCTTGCACCAACAGATCCCAAAATGTCTCGGGCGAATTTGACTCACCCGGGTAACGGCAGGACATCCCGATGATGGCAATTGGTCCCTTCGGCGATCGGTTTTTTTTTAATTGTGCCTGGGCTTTTTTAAGCGCAATATAGGCTGCTTTTAATTGTTCAGCGTATTCTGTTTTTTGAGTAACTTTTGTCATTTCTTACTTTTGAAATTTGAACATTAAATAAAATTATTCCTAAATCCGTGAAAAATTCTTAATAAATTAATATAACGCTTTGATTTAGGAAGTGTTGCAAAAATCACGACGCATACCAATAGGTATGTCGAGTCTTTTATCCAACATCATTGTGACCTAATGGTTGTATTAATTTACGAAATATTCTTCACGGATTTAGTACCTTATCAATAATATTCGTGTATTTTTTGGCAAGAGTTTAATAATTCAGAGCTGGAATCAATATGGTTTCTTTAAGTTTTTGAGCGGTTATAACCAGTTCTTTTCCCAACTTTGTCAAGTAGTATTTGTATGTT
>JAJFLO010000591.1 GCA_021772675.1 Verrucomicrobiota bacterium
GCCCTTTGGGTTGTTTGTACAGGCGGATTTGCATCCTTAGAAGATTGGGGAGTACCTCAGTACGCCTCGATCCTCCAAAGATATAACTCCATCCAGTACAGACAATGCACACCCGAAGGACTTACGCCGAGCTTATCTAGGATGTACGACTAATCGCGAATAATAGTTTAAGTCGAATATCAGGATCACACTTCCTGCAATTCCGAAAAATTAGCGATTTGAAGAACCTTATCGACAACGTTTTTGACCAATCGTTGTCGGTTTTTGCGGACTGCCTCATCAGGATCGTTGACCAGAACCTTATCAAAAAAATCGTTCACAGGAGCATGTAATGGAACAATCTTCTGCAGTGCTGCCAGATAATTTTTATCCTCCAAGAATTTCTCAAGAGTATTCTGAGTTCGCTGAATCGAATCCCACAGTTGTTTTTCTGAATCCATATTGAATAAACCAGGATCGATTTCACCCGAGATATCTTCATTCTTTATAATATTGTTTGCCCGTTTAAATGTCACGGCAACATCAGTAAAATCATTTCGCCCGCGAAATTCCTCCATTGCCTGGAGGCGCTCATGCAAATCAACCAAATCTTTCCAATCTGATGATGCATTCAATATTGATTTTATACAATCCGCAGAGAACCCGGTTCTAATTTTAGAACACGAACTGTCTTGAAAAAAACCGATAATTCTTATGCGATAAAATTGAAGAATTTCGGTTTTGATTTCGTCGCCGTTAACCTCTGGTAAACGTTCGGAATAACTATTAATACTACGAGTGACCAGATCGCCTATATCCAGTTTTAATTTTTGATCCAGAATTAAGGCGATACTTGTTAGACAGGCCCGTCTAACTGCAAATGGATCCGCTGAGCCGGTCGGCGCTTTTCCAATTGAAAAAATTCCGACGATCGTATCAATTCGATCAGCAATTCCGACGATAGCAGATTCGATATTTATAGGGAATTCGTCACCTAAACTTTTGGGCAAATAGTGTTCGGCAATTCCGTTTGAAATGATTTCTGGCAACGATTGCAGTTTGGTATAATAACGTCCAACTTCCCCTTGCAGTTTCGGAAATTCTCCGACCATGAATGTATTTAAATCCGCCTTGCAAAGTGTTGCAATTTTCTGAATGGAGTCGTGCTGTAATTCATTTAAGGATAATGATCGGGTTAGATATGCAGAAAGTGTTTTAACCCGTTCAATTTTATCTAATACACTTCCCAATTTCTGCTGAAAAATGATTTCGGAAAGTTTTGCAACTCTTTGTTGCATAGTTGTTTTCATATCTTCATGTAGGAAAAATTCGGCATCGGCAAATCTCGACTTTAGAACCTTTTCGTATCCAGCACGAATTATATCATCATTGTTGACTTTCATATTTGAAATGACGATAAAGGTATTGTGCAGCGATCCATCCGAATTATGTAAGGCAAAGTATTTTTGGTGTTCTTTCATTTCAGAGATCAATACAACATCCGGAATTTTAAGATAATTTTCATCAAAATGACAGAGAACAGGCACCGGATATTCTACCAGATAGGTTACCTCTGATAACAATTCATCATCTTCATGCCACATCAAATTTTCTTTTTTCGCTAAATCAATCAATTGCGAACGAATCAATTCTTTTCGTTCGCGATGGTCAACAATAACAAAGGCGTCTTTCAGCTTTTGTATATAGCTTTTATAATTCGTTGTTATCTGAATATCACCTGGTGATAAGAAGCGATGACCATAAGATTTATCGCTACTGAATAAATTTGCAAATGCAGCCGGAATAACCTGGTCATTCACCATTGCAACCAGCCAGCGAACTGGCCTGACAAACAGCGTATCTTCACTGCCCCATTTCATTTTTTTGTACCAGGAAATTGCATTAAAAAAATCAGGGAGCGTTTCTGAAAACAGTTTAATCGCTGACTTCCCGAACTGTTTTACCTCGACATATAGATACTCAACTCCGTTTATTTCATTTATGTCAAGAGCTTCGACATCAATATTATTCTTCGCCGCAAATCCTTGAGCGGCCTTTGTCCAATTGTTGTTTTCATCTTTGGCAATCTTTAACGGCGGGCCTTTTACAGACAATTCCTGATCAGGTTGTTTTAATAAAATTGAAGACAGCGCAATAGAAATACGGCAAGGCGTTAAGTTAATTTTCACATCCGATATGTCTAAATCCATCGGTGCAAAATATTTGTTAATCAGACCTGATAAATCATTTGGTAATTGATTAAATACCCTGGCCGGCATTTCCTCTACTCCCAATTCAATTAAGACATCTCCTCTTTCATCACCGATTGAAGATAATTCCAACTCCATAGCACTGGATGTGTGTGTGTGTGTGCTGGCAGTGGATATAGTAGAATTCTTCATTAAGGGAAAGTCGAGATCTTCCCTGTTTTTAAGCCAGGTTTCTGCAATTTTTCTTGCTAACGTTCGCACACGCAAAATATATCCCTGGCGCTCATTTACAGAAACCGCACCTCTGGCATCAAGCAAGTTAAATGCATGACTTGCTTTAAGACAATAATCAACGGCACTCAAGGCACTTTTGGCTTCGCATAGGCGATTACACTCTATCTCATATTTCTGGAATAGATCTAGATGCAGTGCCACGTCCGCAAGCTCAAAATTATGACGTGAACACTGTACTTCACCGAGATGAAATAAATCACCATAAGAAAACTGTTTGTTATATTCCAAGTCATAGACATTATCAACATTCTGTAAAAACATGCATAACCGTTCCAGTCCATACGTAATTTCCCCCATAACCGGCTGTAATTCAATTCCCCCAACCTGCTGAAAATAGGTGAATTGGGTAACTTCCATACCGTCGACCCAAACTTCCCACCCCAGCCCCCATGCCCCTAATGTCGGCGATTCCCAGTCATCATGAACAAAGCGAATATCATGATCTGCAGAATTTATGCCCATTTCTCGTAACGAGTTCAAATATAACTCCATCAAATTGACAGGGTTGGGTTTCATTACGACTTGAAACTGAAAGTAGTGCTGCATACGAATCGGATTTTCACCGTAACGACCGTCGGCGGGTCTGCGACAGGGTTCGACATAAGCCGCGTTGAATGGCTCCGGACCTAAGCTTCTTAAAAATGTGTCTGGATTAAATGTGCCCGCGCCTTTTTCAACATCATAAGGCTGAGTAATTAAGCAACCTCGATCACTCCAAAAATTTTGTAATAATAAAATTAAATCCTGGAAAAACATAGTTATTTCCTTTTGTCGACTTTATATCGCTTATTTAGATAGCGAGTGTATGTCATGTACTTAATTCGTTGTTTTATGACGAGAGTTATGTCTCTTTTGGCGCAGGATTGTGACGAACAAGGAAGAACAGACCTACGGGTACACCCGTTCCATATTCAACACCCACCTGCATCCAAAATAGGTATAATCATAAAACAACAAATTAAGTACACGATACACTAGCCTAATTAATTCATCCGGCTTCTACTGCGTGCGCATATCTCATTTCATATCAGCGAGTTATGAAGAACCAAAAGACTTGAAATAGTTCACTATTCCTTCACCTTCAGAACCTACATAACTCTCTGATCTAAAGTAAGCTAAGCACTCTCGTAACTAAACCGGATGAATTAATCAGGCTAGTGCTCCGAAAAAAAATTATTAGAATTCACAACCGAGGTTGCGGTAATCATAACATCCCAAAGACACAACTGAAATTGTGAATTCCAGCAAATGTCCACTGAAAATTCTGACACCTGGTCCCGTATACGATTATATTTGCAAAGACAGGACACGAACCTGCATTATGCTTAAATTTTCTATTACAAGTCATCATATCACATAATATCAACGAGTTGTGAAGTTCTTCGGGTTCGAAATAGTTTCCACCACGGCGGATTTTCAACACTATTTCTGCACGCGAATGAAATTCATAACTCACTGATCTCACGCAATCTGATGACTCTCACTACAAAAGTTTATGAATATTGTAGGCTAAGGAGCCGTCCATAAATAAATCGTACATATCGTATCTCATCTTCAGCTGATAGTTAAATGATCCTCAATCATTGACGACTCCAAATAGTTCGCTATTTCTGTTAGGAGACGGATTGTAAACCCGCGGATTCACTCAATCAGATCGAAAAACTCCATACAAAATCTGAGTGCGGATATGTTCAACTTATTTGTGGACAGTTCCTACGTCAGATCTACATCTTTTGATATCATAATTTTCATATTGAATCAAGATGTAATGATTTGTTTTTACATAACAACATTGAATTAGATTACATTTCTCCTACTTTTAATAGGTAGTAAATTTTAAACTCTAAATAATAAAACTCAATCTGTTATTTAATAATACCTATGCATTCACTAAATTTGTTGAGTAAGAGTAAAGGCCCCCTTTTCTGGAGCACTTTAGTTATTACGATGTTATATGTAATTTATTCCGGGCATACTTATGAGAAAAACGCCATTGTATCTACAATTACAATATTTATAATCTTTATGATCATCACTGCAATTCAATGGTGGAATTACCGACTGCTTCAAAAAAAGATACCCGTACAGATTGCCAATCTGGCAAACGCTATTATTAGTCGTTTATCAGTTTTCCCGTATGAATCGCTATTAATTTTCGCGGTGTTCTATTTAACGTTTATGAATCTATCCAAACCATTTGACGATCCAAAATGTTATATTTTATCCTATTGTATTGTGTTAATTCTGACTTTTTACTTATGTGAAATAGGCAATATTGCTGCCGAATCACAAATTACCGGAATTAAATCTCTTTGGGTAATCGCAATAAAACCTCATTTAAGGGGAAAAAAGTCTGATAGAATCGATGAAAATGAGTTGGAATACAGCTATGTACCGCTACTAAATGGAGATACTCGGATACAAGATCCCATGAAAACTCAATCATTTGAAGCTGAAGATATCATCAGTGATCAAGAGAGATCGGAAAACAATCTCACGAAGAATTCCCGCTGGAGAATTTGGATAAATGAAGAAATGAATCGCCTAAGAGGTGATACTCAACATTGAAATGAATTGTAATCGATAAATAGTGTCAAGTCTGGAATAGGTTGACACTTTTCACAATTCATTGATTTCCCTGTCTATCCCTATCGTCTCCCCTACTTTTACCAACGTTTCATATCCATTCAGGCTATTTTCAATTAGGTCAGATGAAAACTGAATCTTATTTTTCTCAAAAAGAAGTACGATTGAGGACCCTCCAAATTTGAAATATCCTTTTTCCTGCATTTTTGTTACAGTACGACCACTGTAGGTCTCTACGATTTCTCCTACTCCAAACGCGCCAACTTCAATAAGCGATATGTTGCCAAATAATTTATTTCCTAAGGTTGTGCAACATCGTTTATTCCGTGTAAAAACTTCAATCCCTGCGTCTAACACCACAGGGTTAACTGAATGGAATGTACCAGAAATGCGTTCTGAATTGATTATCTCTCCGTCACAGGGAAAGTGGAATCGATGATAATCTGAAGGGTTTAATCTAAGAACCGCAGCGGATCCATCGATGAATTCAGGTGCATCTTTCATTAGTAAGGAATTAATAGAAAAATCGACTCCCTTTACCGGAATTATTTTATCATAAGTCAGTGTCGGATAAACAAGCAATCGACAGTCTGCAGGGGAAACTAACACCTTTGAATCAGTATCGTATTGACGGGATTCCGGTTTTAATTTTCGAACAAAGAAATCGTTGAATGAGTTATAATCATCAACGGTGTCTAAGAATTCAGATTCATCAATATCTAAATGGCTAATGACTTTTCTAATTCGTTTTCTTGAAAATGGCGAATCCATATAAAACCCGAGAAGTTTACTTAATATTGCAGATTTGGAAATCAACGGAATCATAATAAAATCCACTGGCCCTAGGTAGGCCCAGGTAATCAAATCCCCTCCAAGCACAACTTCGGTATGAAGTTCTTTGTCTCCTCGTTTGTAAAATTGAACCGTCGTATCAAGTTTCTTTGCATTCATTTAACAATAAGATTCCCAATTTCTAATTTATCTATATGACTAATAAAAGTTTGGCATGCGATTCCCTAACCTGATTAATTCATGCGATTCGTCGCGAGAGCACTTAACTCGCTCATAATAAATTGATTAAAGAAAATTTCACGGTGAAAGTGAATTTTCATTCACTGAGATGTAAAATTGAGTTAATCGGCTTGTTTGAGCAGAGATTAATGAATTATTCAGGCTAAGGATCCTCATTTCCATAATACCACTATTTAACCGATTGTCGAGATGAATGATTTTTATCTAATTATAGTCTGTCTATTTACATTCGGGACGGGAATCCGTTTTTGTATTTACTTACACTCCACAGGAGTAAAAACAACACATGTTCGTGATTTTTTGCATATCATAACTGTTTTATGGTTGTTTAGCTGGAAATATTGGCATAATAAACTTTGTCCCATATTTTTTGTTCTAACCATATTTATGATCATAATGATCACCCCCAAACTGCTAAGACAGAATTCCTATTTAAGAAAACTGAGCAAAAGTGTTTCTAATAAAGATGAAAAATGGTCGGGGGTAACCTTATATGTATTTTCATATTTACTTTTTACTTTCATTGGCTTTTTTCATTCACTAATTCCTGCGGCATGTGCGTTAGCTGTTTTATCAATTGGTGATGGTGTCGGTGGTCTTATAGGAAGTAAATTCGGAAAATTAAAATATAAAATTCCCTGGTCAAAACCCAAATCGTATCTTGGTTCAACTGCGGTATTTGTTGGATCCTATCTTGCCATTCAAATGGTGACATGGTGGTTTAATGAACCCCTTTCAATTGCTTCAGTGGTTATTGTCTCTGCTATCGCGGCGATAGTCGAAGCAGCCTCTCCGAGGACTTCAGATAATTTATTGATGCCAGTTGCTGTTTATTTAGCATTGGAATTGCTTTAAGAAAAATGAGTACGAATTAAGCACTAACCCGATTTTCTCACAAACTTTGTAGAGAGAAAGCTTGGATTGCCTAAATTCAATGGTTTGACACAGACGAGCGGATGACAGTGTGTTAAGTTCTGCTAAGCAGAATCGCGAGACAAGCCAAAACTTTGAATTTTGGTGATATACGCTTTCGTCACAGAAGTATTGTGAGAAATCCAGGAAAATAATCTGTATTCAGTGGTCAATAACCAGTTGTCAGTTGAAAATCACTCCACTTATGTGCTCAAATAAATTCTGTGGTTCAGTAAGAATGTAAGCCCCAACCAATAATCGAATAAAATAAGTACTGGAACTGGATACAAGATATAATGGTGAGTGTCACTTTTTTAATATCCCAAAAATAGCAAGCCACATAGAAGCAATAAAAGCATAATATAAATATGACAACATAGATTTTATCAAATCCGGATTTATAACGTTCCTAAACGGCGTCACGCAATAAAGCAAGAAGATAATTCCTCCAGTCAACATGGAAACTCCTAGCATGCCGTAGAAAATTCGCCCAATTTTATGTAGATTTGTAAATGTTGATGAAAATGGACAGGCGGCCCCCAGGAATATGACACCAGGATATAAAAACGCATTTGCCGGGAGCAAAAATCCCACAAACATAAATACCAGACCAACAATAACACTTCCACCGACAAACGCACCCTCAAGAGCTTCACCTTTTTTCAGAACATGTCGAGCAAAACGATCAGAAAGAAGTAAGAGGTTTCCCACGCCATTAGCAACCCATGACCAAAGTACAAACAATAAATAGCTAACGGTTAACAATAATGCAAAACTACCGGAAAAAAGTTTCATTGAGATTTGATACAACGCTAAGAATCCAATAATTAAAATTACCTGATGTGTTGCCGTAAATTGCTTCATGAAATTGCCGTATTTCAGATATAAACGATACAATGAAGATTTTGCCTTGAATGTATCAAGCAACCCCCTTCGAGCATATTCTGAGGTTGGGGTCAACCTCAAGGATTCCATGAAATGTTCCTGGGATTTTTGTAAATCACCCTTTTGAAGAGCAGTCCAGCCGGCATTGGCATGCGTAAACGAATTTTCTGGATTATTCGCCAGTAAGGTTGAAACCTGAGATTCATTTTCAACGAGTTTATTTTGACATCGAAGTACATGTGCTAAAAGATTTGCAGCAAAATCATAATCCGGATAAAGCAATAATGATTGGCGACAGTCCTCTTCAGCCTTAGCCCATTTCATTTGCCCGCTATATGCTGCCGCTCGTGTCGCATATGCAAAGTAATCATCCGGATCATTTGCGATTGCGATATCTGCAGCGGTGACAGCCTTCTTGTATTTCCCGAGTTCAGACAAACATTGTGACTGAATTACATAATGATATGAGTTTTCAGCATTGATACCAATAGCCTGAGATATTGTTTCCAATGCCTGTTTTTCCTTTTGAGGAATATTGAGCTGGCATTGGGCAAGATAATTTAACGCAAGATCATCATTTGGATTTGTCTTTAATATCTGGCCGAATTCATGAGCGGCTTCTTTATACCTATTCTGATCCAACAAAATTTGCCCACGTTCATAAAATTTTGAATCGAAGTTCATTTTTTGATGCCCAGGTATTCAAGAATTTCATCGTAGATGCCATTTTGATTTGAATATAATGCATAATTCTTTGCAGTTTCAAACCAATTCTTTGTGGTAGGTTTAATGGACTTAACCGTGTTCATTAATTCCTTCGAGGTAATTGGAATGATATGATTTTCTTTCATTGCGCGAGCAAGAGTACGTTCTACAGTGATATCAAACATAGATTTAAGATCTGCACCAGAAAAACTGTCGGTTTTTTTTGCTATCGATTTTGCATCCAAATCTTTGATCGGCTTTCCCTTTCCCTGAATTTGGATAATGGCCTCACGAGCGACATTATCAGGTGGTGGTGTAAATAAAATACGATCGAATCTACCAGGTCGCCTAAAAGCCGGATCGATATGCCAGGGAGCATTCGTCGCTCCAATAATTAAAACACCATCATTTTGGCCAGGTAAACCATCCATTTCTGCAAGAAACTGATTGATCAATGTTCGTCCACTGCTCTGTCTTAGATGCTTTCGGTCTGCAGCTAATGCATCAACTTCATCAAAAAACAATACCGTCGGCGCATCCTTTCTTGCCAATTCGAATAAATCATGCATGTTTTTTTCACTATTACCTAGCCATAAATCTAATATTTCATGTATTCCTACCGCAATAAATTTTGCCTTAATTTCTCCCGCAGTCGCGCGGCTGATCAGCGTTTTACCACAACCAGGGGGGCCATAGACAAGGACACCGCCGCCAATCTCCTTGCCATAGGCACGAAATAAATCAGGATTTTGCATAGGATAAAGGATCTTCATTCGAATTTCTTCCTTCACGCTTTCCATCCCCCCGACGTCTTCAAATGTTATATTTGGCCGTTCAACTTGACTAACATTTTCAGTGATTCCATTTCGATGACGATCTCCTCTATCATCGGTTTGATAATCAGAGTATACTGATTTTTTTGAAGCTCCACCAGCTGGCGCTTGAATTTTATTGTCAGCATTCTTGTCATTTGGATCCAAATACAATTTGCTTTCCAGTTCAGAATCTGCCAATGTCCCATCACAACGAATTGCTCGTTCATATGACGATTTTGCTTGTTGTTTCTCGCTTTCTCCTAATTGAATTTTTGCAAGCAATCGCCAACCTGCACCATATTCAGGAAATTCGCCAAGCAATGCTTCAATGCGCACAAATGCTTCAGAGCTTTTCCCCGTAAGAAAAAGAGTGGTTGCAATGCCAAATTTTGCTTCAGTATTCTCGGAATCTAGATCAATAATTTTATTAAATGCGTCTCGTGCATCGCTGTATTCTTGTGCGGCAAGGCATGCATTTCCAAATAATTGAAGTAGCGGCATGTTATCTGGAGAAACATTTAGTGCCTGACGTAACGATTCTATAGTTTCATTCGCCATAAAAAACTCCGTTTAATGTCTTGTAAGATTATCTAACGTATTCAGGTGATTAACTTACTTTCAAAAGTACTTAGCCTCGATTATGCATAAAGTTTTGTGATGAGAGTAATTAGATTGCGTGAAATCGATGAGTTATAAATATTATTCGCGTGCAGGAATAGTGTTAAAAATCCGCCGTGGTGGAAACTATTTCGACTCCATATAACTTTATAACTCTTTGATATTATGTAACATAATGACTCGTAATAGAAAGTTCATGAATAATCCTGGTTAGGAATTGGAAATAAATAAATTGTCGATAGTGCGTTCAGGTTTACTTCAGATTTGATTGTAACGATTGAACAACCCTACCGCAATCGTTGCGTTCTGTAAGGATGTTGTGATTGAGTTGCAATTAAGTACGATGTAAAAATGAGATAACAATATCGATGAGTTATTTATTTCCAATTCCTTAATATCAGCGTGTTAAAATGAGCTCCCCTAACACAGGTAAGCAGGCAATGATACTGCAAGCAGTAGGTTTTTCGACATTCGCTATTCATTTCAGGCAACAATTTTACAGAAACCTGTCGAAATCCTGATGGCTGTCGGTATAATTTTAATCGAAATTTTCGATAATAATTGAGAAATGCAGCCTAATAAACAGCCTTCAATTTACCATTGCAACATTTTAATCGGGTAAAAAAGTAAGACAGAACCGGAAATTCGATATCCTGCTTTTAATTTAGTCACTATCAAAAATTGGAAGATATTAAATGAACCAGGCAGAGCAGATAGACTATGAAGGCCCTATCCAAAAAACATCAAAACATATTGCTTACGGTTTAATTTCTTTATTCTCCTCTTGTTTAGTGCTAATGTTTGCGGCAGCTGTGTGGACTGGCGAGGCAGAATGGCGAGAGATTTTTAAGGAAGGGTTCCTGTTTTTAGGTGGTAGTAATCGGATATTATTTCGGCAGCAAGGGGACGCAAGAGGCCGAGGCAAGTGCAGCGATTGCTCAAAAGGAAGCCAAACGAGCAAATCAAGAAGCAGAGGAGGAAAGGAAACTACTTTCAGAATTGCAGGAAATGGATGCCCCCACTTACGATGAAATGTCTCTTGAAGAACCCGAAATGTTAGACGAGGAGCCGGAAAATTGAGTATTTCGATTAAAACAAACTTAGTTCCAGGTTCGATAGCAAAGAAATTTAGAACAAAGGGGCGAGTTCATCACAATATTAGAATTTACCTAGCCACCGATAACCAATCAGAATTAGATGATATCGATGCGGTTAAATATGAATTGCACCCATCGTTTAAAGAACGTATTAGGCTTGCAGAAAATCGCTCAAACAACTTTGAAGTTCGTATCTGGAGTTATGGTTATTTTAGAGTGAATGCAAAAATATTTCTAAAATCAGGGAATATTACCTCTGTCGAAGGATTTGTAAAATGGTAAAAATTGACTCAATATTTTGATAACAAAACTAATCAAGTTAACATAAAAGGCGGACTGGGTTAAGTTTGAAGTCTCATCTTTAGGTAGAAGTGTTAACGACGCTTCAGCCAGTACATGCCACAATTAGCTCGCTAAC
This sequence comes from Verrucomicrobiota bacterium, assembly GCA_021772675.1. GTDB lineage: Bacteria > Verrucomicrobiota > Lentisphaeria > JABSQK01 > JAJFLO01 > JAJFLO01. The sequence goes on from JAJFLO010000591.1 coordinate 11,552, forward strand.
CCACATTTTTTACAAGTTTTTCGTAACGAGATGAAGTAGGTTGCGTAATTTAAGTGTTTTGACGAAGAATGACCGATGACACCGTGTCGAGATACAGTGAATTCGGAATCCGAGTTAAGACGCTTAAATATGGATAAAATACGACAGCGTAACAGAAAACCTGTGAGAAATGTGGGCTAAAGCTCATCTGAGACTTCCGCCTAAAGATGGGACTACAATCGAAGACTCCACCAAAAGAATAGTTTCACTGATTATATTATTTTTTTGAGCAATAGGAACAACTTAGCCTGAACAATTCAGGTTAGAATACATATTCCTATACTATTGAATTATCCCTCAGTGAAATATTTTTTGGGAGACGAAACATTGCAGGTTAGTGGGCGTGCCCAATCTTCTTTTTGAACTTGACTTTTGGCTGTAACCGCTTCATTTTACCGGCTACTATCTGCCATTTATTGACATTTTTGCATCTCATTTTCATCCTGTAGTTCAGCAGAACAGGAGAGTGAGAAGAATCGTATGAGGAAATAGGCAAAACTTTTTCAGCAAATAATACCTACCTAAAAACGTCTGCTGGGAGATCGCATAAGCATGATATAACGACAAACTACGTCATTACACTTTGGGGAGAGATATGATCAGAAAACATTGTCGCCATCTCTTAGCTTGGATTATTCATAAAGTTTTGTGATGAGAGTTATTAAATTGGGTGAAATCAATTAGTTATGAATATCGTTTGCGTGCAGAAATAGTGAACTATTTCGAACCCAAAGATTTTTATAACTCGTTGATATTATGTAATATAATGACTTGTAATAGAACGTTCATGCATAATCCAGGTTAGAATTAAACCAACATTGTCGGTTCGATAATTTATGTTTATTATGCATTCAATGTGTCAAACATAAATCCATATTCATAAGTTAAAAAAGTAATCACTATACGGTTTTATCATGAAAGCCTTACGTAAATGGGTCGTAAATCGGAAGAGTCATTTGGTCGTTCTACAGTTATGTCTCGGCCTTTGGCTGCTTTATACAGCTGGAATCTTCACGTCAGTGTCACACATCTTCGGTAAAGATAGACTACACAAGAGCAATAAAGAATATCTGGATACCTCAAAAAAAGAAGTTGTCGAGACGTTTGTTGTTTTATCTGGATTAAAAACGGAATTGTCAATACTTGAAAGCACTAGCGGCGGCATAGATTTCATTGTTGAGGCGAAGGTTCAGGTGGGTAAAATCGTCACGCCATTGAATGCAATTATCGATCACGCGTGGAAGTCTTCACTCCTTGGTATGATAAGCCTTGAAAGCTTATCACTCGTGCTGGATTTCTCTGCACCATCCTTTGCACCCTGCGCACACCTCTTTTTTTTCCTGTCTGCTGTTTACAGTGTTTTTGGGATTTTTTTGGCGAGCGTGGCAAGGGTAATGAAAACAGGATTAACTGCTGTTTTTTTTGTGATTTCAATCATACACATCGTCATCCCAGGTGCCGTATTTGGGGCATCACTTTTATCAAAAGCAGCCACAAAAGATTTGGCGACATCGGTTCACAACGGTTTCGTAAAGCATCGAAATGATGTTCGTACTCATAATAAAGCCAAAGGAATACACGACAAAATAAAGGAACGCCTGGGGCATACTCAAAATGTCCATAATTCCCTTGAAGACAGATTAAGACTTATGGTGGATATCGTCATAAAACACATCGTTATCATTCTTTTAAATAATTTTGTTTTTCCTCTGATAATGGTTTATTCAATATTTTTTGTTATTAAGAAATCCTTGCTATTCATAATAAAGCCGGATTACAGCAAGGTGATGAAGGCTCCTAATGGAGTGTAATAAATGAAGACATTAAAAATATCAACCAATCTGATAATCATTGTATTGATCCTGCTAACCACGGGCTGCCAAACTATTTCAAAAATAAATAAAAACAGAAAATTCAAAACTGTCAAAACGGCTGAAGCTACGCCAAAATCGGGAAATAGTACGTTAAAAACTGTAGAGCAGGACGTCAGAACCGTTATCAAAGACGTCGAGAAAGATGTGGAAACTGTGGTTAAGGATGTCAAACAGGTCGCGGAGGCTGTAGTAAAAGACATAGAGGTTGTTACTAAAGACGTTGTTAAGGATGTGAAGGCTATAGAAAAGGATGTAAAGCAGGTAAAAGAAGCTGTCGCTATGGACAGTGAAGTTGTTGCGGAAAAAGTGGAAACCGCAATTAAAGATGTCACAGTTGTGGGAAAGGACCTTGCCAAAGACGTAGAGTCAACAGTTAAAGATGTTGAGGTTATTGCAGATAAAGCTTCAGAGGAATTGGCGCCGATAGCTAAGGATGTTGAAGCAGTGGCTGCCACCGTCGCCAAAAAATTGGTTCCAGTCGCCAAAGATGTAGAACACGTCTCTGATGAAATTGCTGAGAAGATAGCCCCGCTGATAAACGATGTCAAAGCAACCGTTAACAAGGTGGCAGAAACACTGACTCCAGTCACAAAAGAGTTAGAAAAAGTCACCGAAAAAACAAAAGCAGTCGAGAAAAAAGCGATTAGTGAAGTCGAAGATTTTACCAAAAAGCTAGAAGAGTTTGGCAATCCATTTGCGATTAAGAAAGGAATGCCTGGCCCAATAACTTCTGGCGCCCAGCATCACATGGGAGTCCACCTTGAAAATGAGAATTCAACGTCATCTTCAAAACGAAATATCGGTATTTTTTTTATTATCACCGCTCTGCTTACTCTACTGATCACACAGCCCCGTGACAAGGCAATGCACAATGATAGCGATTCCACTCTACCCCCTACCACACCTATGGTGGATGCCAAAGCTTTCATGGAACCAAAACAGGAACACAGTAACAGTACTCCCCATCTTCAAATTGATCGAAATGTTAGTAGCCAAGCAACGGACACTGGTGTCGCTCCTTCGCAAAAAATATCATGCGAAACGCCAGACGAAAAACATCAAAATCCAAGTCAACCTGACACAGACAAAGTAGAGTATAACATCGACAAACCAGAAAAAATAGTAGACCATGAAGAGTTGTCTGATATAAGTCGGCGAATCGGGGAAAGATTCTGGGACGAAATAAAGTGAGAGTAAGTGCTGCTTATAGTGACAAAATGGATATTGAGCCAACTCAGAAGAAAAATCCCGTTGATATAAGGGGCGATATTGATAGCTGGCTTAGCCTGATTAATTCATGCGGTTTCGCTACGAGAGTGCTTAGGAACTGGAAATAAATAACTCATCGGTACTGACACGTCACATTTGATCGAAGCTCAATCACAACGTCCTGGCAGTAGGCAACTACGACTGTGGAGTTGTTCAATCGTTCCGACCAGATCTGACGCAAACCTGAGCGCACTATCGACGAGTTATTTATTTCCAGTTCCTTAGCTTTCTTCAGATCAATGAGTTATGAAGGTTCCGAAGGTGAAGGAATAGTGAACTATTTCAAGTCTCTGGGTTCTTCACAACTCGCTTATATAAAGTAAGATATGCGCACGCAGTAGAAGCCGGATAAATTAATTAGGTTAGAGGATTCAGTATCCCCTTTTTGTATTTATTCGAATTATTCGTGGGCGAATAATTCGAACCTGGATTATTCATAAACTTTCTACTACAAATCGTCATATCACATAGTATCAACGAGTTATAAAGTTCTTCGGGTTCTAAATAGCTCACGATTCCTGCACCCAAATAATATTCATAACTCATTGATATTACGCAATCTGATGACTCTCATCACAAAACTTTATGAATAATCCAGGCTAATGTCCCGCCCAAACTTCTTTTTTGGATTTACCTTTTGACTGAAGCCATTTTATTTTGCCGGCAGCTTTTTGTCGTTTATTCGCAATTTCAATCAATGCTTCCTGACTGCTTTTAGCAGATTTTCCCTTTAAGGTAATAATGCGTTCGAAACTGCCATCATATCTCATTTCCCAGGAATTGTATTTATCGTTTAACTGAATATCGATTATTTGTCTTAAATCTTTTTGTAATAACGGACTGTCAACCGGCACCAACACTTCGACTCGCTTCTCTAAATTGCGACGCATAGCATCTGCAGAGCCAATAAAGTACTCTTCATCACCCCCATTTTGAAAATAATACAATCTAGCATGTTCCAGAAAACGACCGATGATGCTGATCACTCGAATATTCTCTGACAATCCCTTTAGATTCGGTCTTAAACGACACGTGTCGCGAATAATTAAATCCACTTTTACACCGGCACGGGATGCTTTATAAAGGCAGCGAACAATATCTTTATCTTCAAGTGCATTCATTTTCATCTGGATTAATCCGGGATTATTTTTTGAATGAAGCGTAATCTCTCTCTCAATTTTAGCCAGTAGTTCTCGTTTTAAGTTTCCGGGGGCCATCAGGATTTTATTATACTTTCTAAGCGGAGTATAACCCGTTGTTAAAAAATTAAATAATTCGGTTAAATCCCTACCGATTTCATCGTCACCTGTTAATATACCGAAATCGGTATATAATCGACTGGTTCCAGCATGATAATTGCCGGTGCCAATGTGACTATAGATTCGTAATCCGTCATAGTCATGACGGACGACCTGAATGACTTTTGCATGGGTTTTGAACCCGACGACACCATAAGTAACATGAATCCCTTTTTCTTCCAACGTATTCGCCCACTGAATATTTGCTTCTTCATCAAATCGGGCTTTAATCTCCACAATTACCGCAACCTGTTTACCTTTTTGCACTGCATGAATGAGATGCTCAACAACATTGGTGTCTTTTGATGTTCGGTATAAAGTCATTTTGATCGCTCGAACCTTAGGATCTTCAGCGGCTTCCCGGAGGAACCGTTCGACCGAGGTCGAAAATGACTCATAAGGATGATACAACAAGATGGGACCTTCGTGTCTCAAGGAATAAAATATGTTGGGCTCATCTTTTAACCGGGGTGAATCGATGGGATGATGAGGTTTATATTTTAGTTCCAAGATATCTAACGATGCAATTTCCAGTAAATTTCGTTTTCCGATCATGCCTTCCACCTCAAACACATCGGAACTTTCATCTAATCCCAACTCGCTGCATAAATGCCCTAAATGGAATTGATCCATCCCCTTAAACACTTCCAGTCTAACAATCGGTGCGAATTTCCGATCTCGCAGTTCGGTTTCTATAAGTTCCAACAAATCATCCGCTTTTTCCTCATCTTGTTCGGTATTTGCATTTCGCGTAACGCGAAATAATTCCGCTGATTCAATGTTAACCGAAGGGAAAAGAATATCTAAATTATTCCGGATAACATCCTCGACCTTCACATATTTATATTTTTCCACATCGCTTTCAACATGAATAAAACGTGAAACAAGATTGACAGGAATTTTAACCCTGGCTAGAGAGATTTCGTCAACGGCGGCTTGAGATAATGCGACGAGTAAATTTAAGGAAAGATTAGAAATAAACGGGAAAGGATGAGCTGAATCTATGCACTGCGGAGTAATCAGCGGGTAAATATTATTGATAAAATAATCTCTCAGGAAATCTTTTTCCTCTTTATCTAATTGATCGTAGCCAAGGATGTGAATATCATTTTTTTGAAGAAGCGTAATTAATTTTGCATACAATTCCGTTTTATTTTGTTCAATATCTCTGACAACGATATAACATGCGTCAAGTTGCTGCTGTGGACTTCGACCATCAATACTTAATTGCTGAATTTTCGCTTCAATTAATTGTTTTAATCCACCGATTCTTTTCATAAAAAAATCATCGCTATTAGACGATGCAATCGCTAAAAAATTGATTCGTTCCAGCAATGGTGTAGAATTATTTTCAGCTTCAAAAAGAACCCGTCGATTAAAGTTCAGCCATGTCAATTCCCTATTTAAATATAAAGCCGCTTGATTCAAATTGGTTTTATTACCAAATTCAGTTTCGCCGATTTCTTCATCAATCCCCAATTTAACTTCAACGGTTTTAATTTCGTCTGAATTGGATTCAGAATTAATATTAACTGTGCTATTATTTAGGCTGGATTTATTAAGGGAAACAGAATGAATTGCTGAATCGTCAGGCAACTTTGAATTTTGAGTTTTTGGTTTTTCGGCAATTGAGGCATTGTGTTGAATCATCGTCAAAAGTCTTTCCAGCTAGATATTTAATTCTACGATCACAATTCGTTATGTATTAAAAAGTAAGCCAGTTACCTGTCATATTCAACTAAGTTTCTTTTAGGGAGCCACTAACCTGCATAATCTAGCTGTCTGTCGGACTTTTGAACGAATCTACTCCGAAAATGCAAAATTAGTCCATTTCTCCTCGGATTTTTGGTAAAGATGTCTAATATTCGTCTCAAAGCCGTGAAAAAATGGCCAAAATTTATCAATTTCCTCGTTACGACGAGACTGCTAGGTTAGAGATAATATTCGTTTTTTTATTTATTTTTGAAAAGCGTCGTGAATAGTGTGAGTATCTCAGGACTGTCAAATTTGTTAAAATTTTGCATGACTTTATCGCGTTCCTGCATCTGATTGTGTTGAAGAACAGTAATTAAACCTTCCACACTATCTGTAAGTTTTATGTCACAGGTATCCCTACTTGAATGATCGTTTAATAAGGACTGTAACGATGTCTGTTGAACTGACAGGTCATTAAACCGGCCTAAATTATCTTGAAGCATTTTCAGTGATTTAACAAGCTGGCCAATTTTATCTTCAGGAAAAAGATGTACAAAAAACTCCATTAGGTACCGAAGTTTTTTACATTGAATCCTTAATTTATGCACGGTATTATTCGGAGTTTCTGATTTAACACCACGAGCGATTTTACATACTTTGTGATATCGTCTCCAAATCAGATGACACACACGGATAAAAGCAGCCCCATGTGCCAACGGCCCATTTTTAATACCCGTGGAATGCTTGAATTTATGTTCAATACACTCAATTGAACGGTGATATTCATCACTCATTAAAAAGTTTGCTACATGCTTCTGCTCAATTTTTCTATCATGCGTGATCATATCAAACAACTTATTCAAACCGTCATACATTGAACGAGGCAACAGAGAAAAATAGCTCTCTCGATCGCGTAAGTAGACATCAAAATCCCGTAATCGATTTGTTTCTCTCATGATTTTTGAAAATAAATTTCCAAATTCCGTTGTATCATCCCCATCATAAACACCTTTAAATAGGCTTAATACAGATCTAACCTTGCGTAATGACACACGATAATCATGAAGAAATTCAGTATCGACATCGTTAATAATTCCAGCTTCATTTTTCCTGGCAATCTGTACAAATGATTTAATGATCTCATTAACTGCCCCAATAGTATGTTCGTCGCTTGTGAAGTTAAATTTCGGTTTAGAACAATAAAAATCGTTGCTTTTACCCAAAAAGGAATACAATTGACAAAGTTCAACTTCCACCGCCAAATTACCATCCAACAGATTATCCAATAACATGTTATGACTAGCTTTGTGTCCAAGTTGCGATTGAACAACGCCAATACATTTCGTTTTTTTCCCTTTATCAAATTTGTATATGTAAACACACGAATGAGTTTTGTTTTTATTATCTAGGAGCAGCAATTGATTGATGCGAAGATTAAAATCAGCGATAGAGGTAAATGCGCGTAACGGGGAACTATCTTTTAAGTGTTGTTTTACAGAGCCATTTGTCAAACTGTCAACGAAACAAAAATTTTCACATAATGACTGGGAAATAACTTGATTCGATTTGTCATCGATTAGAATTATGTTCTTTTCACACTGAATCAATAAACGGTCAGCCTGTTGAAGTACTGAGTCAAATGTGTCTAACATGTCACCTTTGCCATCATAGATCACTTTTGTCTTGATGGTAAATGGTTTCTTAATTTTAACATTGAGTTGATCAACAATCGATGCTAATTCACTATTTAATTCAAGGATTTTGGAAAATTTTATTTCCATTTATATACTTAACTATCTAAAGTGTTGAAAAATAATTCTGTGGAAAGGATCTATTGAAATGGTTAATTCAACTGATTATTTCTCTATGCCACGTTTAATCAAATATTATGAGCCTCTTGCAAAACTATGCCTGAGACTGATTTTGAGTGAAAGATGTGCAGATGTGCACCTTGCGCCGAAATCCGGCCAGGAAGAGTTTTGCAAGAGGCTCTTAGGACTAAGTTTGTTGCATCCGGTAACAACTTTATCTGTCTACACAGTGGAGATATTCCAAAGAGACAGCTTTAATTTCACTCACTTGCTTAAGTTTGCATGTAATCAGTAAAGAGATTGGAGTTGGAATTGCCCAAAAAATTCAAGTTCTATTTTTTCAAATTGACGCAGATTCGGTAAGCGGAACCGACTGCCTAACCTGGATTATTCATAAACGTTCTATTACGAGTCATTATATCACATAATATCAACGAGTTATAAAGTTCTACGGGTTCGAAATAGTTTCCACCACGGCAGAATCAAAAACGCCTTGTGTGCTAAAAAAAACGGACACCTCAAGTTCAAGAGCAGCAATTATGGGTGAAACGCATTTAAGATTACAATGAATTTATTTGGGATTGAATTGCCGATATTTTGGAGTTCAAGCTTCAGCTTGCTTATTTAATCCTTCAAAAAGACAAAAAACAAGCCGAAGCTTGAACTCCAAAATACCGGCATCCATGCAAACTATACGAATTATTTATATACATTTATGAAATCTAATGCCTAAAAAACATTCGCCCATAATTGCCAGGTCAAAATCCTTCAACAGGTACAAACGAGTTCTCTCCAAAATATAACCCCTGAAAGAAAATACACATATACCCGCAACAACTTACAAGCAAACATGTTACGGCATTAATTGGCAGGAGTAAATTAATGATGAATGAATCAAGCGACTCTACACACATGCAAAAATATGGCTCCCTAAAAATCAATTGTTATGTCGCTTTTAGCAAACAACCAGTAAGCCGTCCCAGATATTAATGAATCACCAGACTTCACAGATTGAAACAATCCTTTTGTGACATTCCAATACCAGGCAGGAGATGAAATCGTTTCATGTAAAGGCAGTAATCTTGATTGTAAAGGGCTGGCAAGATTCCAGCCTTTATAAAAGGTGAATTTTGGATTAACGACGGCGTACCCTGGTACCTGTACATCTGACATTTGAGAACTGGCATACATCCAATAACCAAGTCGATTGATTAATTGATTATTCAACTCATATAGTTTTAACCATCGATTAAACTCCCATTCTTTCCCTTTTATAACGTTTGGAAAGAAATTTTTTAATGTTGTTCCGAAAAGCGGTTGTGCCTTGAATGCCACAAGATTCCACCCCTTTTTTATGTTGATTGTGGATTGATCATCGACGCTATTGTTGGTGGAGTCAGGGTCTGTTCCAATTTCAAATTCTTTTCGTGTACTGAAACCATCCATATCATGATCAATGCTCAAATCCACATTGGTTCTTCCAAACGTATCCAACAAAGTCTGGTCACTGACGATAAAACCAAATTCTGCTGTAATCATAACATCAGAATTTAAGACAACCGTTAAAGGATTATTTGTCTCATTTCCGGCAGTAATATCTCCTGTCCAACGAAGAAACTCATATCCTAATGCTGGCATAGGTGTAACGATAACTGATGTACCAACATTAAAGTCTCCTGAAGTTGGTGAAACTGTTCCAAATCTAACGATTGATGTTGATAGTGTAAACGCCTGGGTTACCGACAATGTAAATGAAATTGTTCTACTTAAATTGGGACTTCCGTTGTCCCGAACATTTACTATAATGACATGATCTGTGCCGCTCTGAGACGTGACTGGCGTCCATGAAAATTCTCCGGTTGCTGCATTTATTTCAGCACCAGCGGGGCTATTATTGCCCAATTCAAACGTCAGGTTTTGAACAGGGACATCCTGATCCATAGCAGCGATTGTGAATTGGGTCTTAACATTGGCATCAATTGTTTGATTGATTATCGAAGTTATCGCCGGCGCAGTATTTACCTCATTTACGATCAGACTAAAATCTCGACTAGCAGACAATACAGGACTACCATTATCTGAAGTGTTTACTGTAAACAAATAATTATTTGGCCCCTGTGTTTCTGTGGGCATCCAACGAAACTCACCGGTTAACTCATCGATGACCGAACCAGCCGGTGCATTAGTACCCAATGAAAAAGATAGTGTTTGACAGCCCGGAACTTCAGGATCGACCACGGTAAATGTGTGAATGAATAATGTGTTTTCGTTAATAGCTGCAAGATTTTCAACTTCGACTGAGGGGGCGGAATTCCTAAATAGGTTGCTGTAAAGTTCACTTAGACCATTTATATCCTGATCAGCCTTATATACAATTCCGCAGCTATTCGGATTCATGATAAAATCGATTACATCACCACCCGTATTTAATTGAATTGGTGGGAGAGTACCATCAATAGGTGCAGAAAAGACACCAGTAGTATCATCGATAATTTGATCAGCTAAATAGACCACATGTCGACTATCTTCACTGATTTGGAATGATCGCACGTCACCATTAAAAACCAATGACGGGTTTAAGCGGCCGGGGCCAATTTGTCTATGGATAGGTACGACGAACAATTCAAACGTTTCATCCACTAATTGATCGGCTAAATAAACAACCGTAGCACTATCCTTGCTTATAGAAAATGAAATGTCATTACCATCGTCAGGGAACCCAATATTCAACTTTGTCGCATTACCCCCGGTTATGGAAACACTATATAATTCATCAACGTTATTTGTGTCCTGGTCCGCAACATAGACAACAGTCATACCATCATTACTAATTTGAAACTCGCACACCTCTCCATCAGCGATAAGTTCACCATTTAATTTGATTGAATTACCAGTGTGGTTAATAGGCACACTATATAATTCTAATATGTTATTGGTAGATTGTTCCGCGATATATACAACACGTGAACCATCAGGACTGATTTTAAATTCTGAGACATCTCCTCCATTGGGAAGATTGCCGTTTAGTTTGACCGAATTGCTACCTCCGATGGTGGGGGCGCTATAAAGTTCTAGAACATTATTGGTATCTTGATCAGCAAAATAAATAACCCAGGATCCATCATCACTTATTAGAAAGTCTTCAGTTGAATCATCAAAATCTCCAACATCTCCATTGTTATCCAAAGTACTATTGAGCTTAATGGAAGCTGAACTTCTATCAATCGGTACACTGTAAATCTCAACATCGCCATCCGTATCCTGATCAGAGATATAAACGACATGGGAACTGGTCTTAGAAATCTTAAAATCAATAACTTTTTGACCTGAACTTAAATCATTATTCAGCTTAACAGGAGGAGATAAACCATTAATTGGAACACTGTATAAATTGTCTATTCCATCTCTTTCCGCGTCAGCTAAATACACGACGTATTGTCCGTTTTCACTGATTTTAAATTTGTTTTCGATTACGTCACCACGAGTGACAAAATTATCATTAAGCCGCAATGCGAGTTCAGAGCCATCAATTTTCACTGAAAATATTTCCAGGTCAGCATTTGCATTTTGATCAGCAATATAAACAACATAATCGTTTCTCTTGCTGACCTGGAATTCAATCACATTCCCATTTGTTGTTAAGGTACCATTAAGTCTAACAGGAGTACCAGAGCCATTAGCCAGCGTCACAAATAATTCGTTGTCATTATTATTGATTTGATTAGCGATATAAACAACATAAGTGCCATTTTCACTTACCGTGTAATCCCTCAATATTGTGTTGGAACCGAAAGGACCATTTAGCTTTACGGGAATAGCCAGGCTGACCAATGAGATGCATAGAACCAGTAAAATAAGCAAGTAACCCAGTTTGAATTTTGATTTTAGGAACAGCACGTCTCATCTCCATTTGATTCTTTTTTTATATAATTCACCAATTTTTTAATTAAACTGATACTCAACATAATAAACAACAGCAGCCCAGGAATACTATGCATATGATCATGAGATGTTGAATCATTACCAGGGTTTAAATAATCAACTACGCCGATTAAATCTGCCGATTGATTTATGAATATACCAAAAAGCATAGAAACCATAATAATGATGCTAAGATAAATGACTAATTCACGTTTTCCCAATTCACGTAAAATAGTTAACATCGTCGTAATATTAGTAGCAGGACCTGCGAGTAGAAATACAATTGCAGCACCAGGATTTAATCCTTTAGCTAATAGTGCGGCAACCAATGGTGTGGACGATGTCGCACACACATAAATTGGCAGGGCAGCAATCAGCATGATGATCATCATCATTATCGGATTTAAGTTAAGATCCATAAAAAGATTATCCGGAATAAAAACAGATACTAATCCTGCTCCAAGAAATCCCAATGATAATACGACTGCAATATCATCAAAAATTTCAACATAAGCAAAATGAAATATTTCCTTAATTTTCTGCTTTAACTTATAAAAGAAATGAGACTGCATGTCTGTATTGGAATTCGTCCTTGTTTCATTACAACACGATTCATGCTCGTCATCGTCATGTTCGGTCGTATCACCACCACGTTCAGCAAAATGATCAATCAAAACTCCAACTCCCAATGCTGAAAATATAGTTGCAATAACCCGAATTATAGCAAACGCAGGACCTAACAAAAAAAAACTTAGTAGAAATGAATCAATACCTATTTCTGGAGTGCTGACGAAAAAACTGGCTGTAGCGCCTTTGCTGGCACCCTGTTTTTTAAGAGAAACTCCAACCGGAATGACACTGCATGAACACAGTGGTAATGGAATGCCAAAAATAGATGCCTTTAAAACAGAATAAAAACCAGGAACCTTGAGGTGTTTTTTAATGAATCCAGTGGGCAAAACAACATGAATTACGCCGGCACAAAAGAAACCGATTAAGAGCCAGGGAGCACTTAATTTAATTATAGTCCATGTTTCGAGCAACCATTGGATGATCATAGCTTTTTATTCTAAAGTGGTATAACCTGATTAATTAATTTATACTGCAAGCAGTAAGTTTTTCGACATTCATTTGTCTATTTAGGCAGTGATTTTACAGAAACCTGTCGAAAACCTGATGGCTTTCGGTATATACATCAGAATTCACTGGCAGTGTAATTTTAAAGAGACTGCCCTCGCCTTCCGTACTGCTGACGGTAACATTACCCTGATGGATACGGACGATATGTTTTACTATTGCCAATCCGAGTCCCGATCCCCCTGAATGACGATCTCTTGATTTATCCACTCGATAAAAACGTTCAAAAATTCGACAACATTCTTCGGGAGACATTCCAATTCCGTAATCCTTAATATGCAATTCTATCGAATCAATATTAGATACAGATTCTATTTCAAGAATAGACCCTTTAAAACTATATGTTATTGCATTCTCTATTATATTACGAATGGCCTCTTCTAAAAGTCCATGGTTTCCAAAAACTTCGATACTATTTAACGTTTCCTTCAGTTTAATGTCTTTATCATTAATTTTATTTGAGACCGATGCAATTGCTCTTTCAACGGTAAGTTTTATATCCTGCCTTTTGAATTTTTTGTAAATCATTTGATCACCCTGATCTAATTTGGCCAGATGAAACAAATCGTCTATAATGGTATTTATTCGTTTCGTATTGTTTTTTATCATCTGAATAAATTTTGTGCTTTGGCCCGGATTATTTTCAATACATTCCGGAAGTGATTCGATAATTCCCTGAATAATTGTTATCGGAGTTTTCAATTCGTGGGACACATTATCAAAAAACTGCTGCCGAACACGTTCAAGTTCTTTAATGCGAGTCACATCAGTAAATACTAACACATGTCCGTGTGGTTGATCTGTTTCAATTTCGACGTCCACTCCTGAAACTATATATTTACTTGATTTGTTAACGTCGGACGTTAGTTCCAGCTCTGAAAAATCATCCGTCTTTCCACGTACACTTGTCAGCGAATCAATAAGTGAATTTAATTCATAGTTGCGATTGATTTCTAATACGGGTTTCCCAGAGTAATTTTCAGTCAAACTTAGCCCCAAAAAATGTTTGGCTGCATTATTTATTACGGTAACATTTCGAAGATGATCCAACACGATGATTCCTTCATGCATAGTCTCAAATATCATTTCCCATTGAGCATTATATTTACGCAGCTCTAGCTGGTTTTCATGCAGTTTATTGGTCATTTTTTTCAATGCATCCCCCAGAACCCAGAACTCAAAAAAGTCAGATGAAGGTACCTTAATCATGGTATTTCCAGTGATAATTTCATTAATTGAATTAACAAGTTGCTGAATCGACTCATTAATAATTCCAGAAATGATTGCAGATGACAGGATGATAATGCAGATGAAAGATAAAATTGCCAAACTTGATTGTGAAAGAAATACCCGGAGACTTTCCCAATTGTCACGAAATTGCTTGGACAAGCGCAGATAGAAAACGCTATTTTTCAATTTATGTTCAAAGGGAATTGTTAAACTGAGAATATTTTGACCTGATGCCGTATCATAGGTTTGTGAGTATTCATTGAGATTAATTTTTATATCTAACCGATAATTCGAACCATGTAAGGAATCACCAATAACAACACCATTTTCAGTGATCAAGGAGATACGCATGTCCGTCATCGCCGCAATTTTTTGACAATAGTAGTTACACGACGAAGGTGAGTCTGATATTCCTACGAGACGAGAGGAAAGAATATATTGGGCAATTTTACTATTCTTACGTAAATCATCCTTGACCGATAACATCTGTATTTCATGGTAAATTTGGAACTGGAAATATATAAATAGAAGAAGCCCCAATGACATAAATATACTTAGGCATTTGAATATCCAATAAGCCAGTTTCTTCTGATTCATTATTGCTCACTAAATTTGTAACCTGCTCCGTGAACCGTCTTGATAAATGTGGATCCGGTACCAAGTTTTTTCCGTAACGATGACATATGTACGTCGATTGTTCGGCATGTTATGAATGAATCTTGCCCCATGACCTCGCTTATAATTTTTTCTCTATTCATTACCCATTCGGGATGCTTGGCCAATAGTTTTAAAATACGAAATTCTATGGCAGTCAATTCTATTTTTTTATTGCCGACCAAAACCTCGCGAGTGTTTAAATTGAGCGTTAATTTTCCCCTAACAATTTTTGCTTCAGTTTTACCCAACAATTCCTTATTTTCAATTCTTCGCAAAACACTATTAATCCGAGCAACAAGTACCCTGGGACTAAATGGCTTTTTTATATAATCATCGGCTCCGATTTTCAGACCGACAATTTCATCGGTTTCATCTTTTTTTGCTGTAAGCATCACAATGGGAATAGAGTTTAAATCCGGGTTGGTTTTTAATCGATAACATACTTGATGTCCATCCATTCCCGGCATCATTAAATCGAGTAAAATCAGGTCAGGTTTTAGATGTTCACACAGTTTTAGCCCATGCTCCCCGTCAACGGATTTATGAACAATAAATCCTTCTTTTTCGAGATTGTAGGATAACATTTCAAGAATATCAGGCTCATCATCAATAACCAATATTGTTTTTTGTGACATAATATTATTTCAGGGTTCAGGGTTCAGATGTCGGATTTCAGGGGTTCGAAATTACAGTAAAATCAGTTTAATAATGTCCTCCGTCATCTCCAATTCTGAATTGTCTTCATGACTAAATATCACCAAAAATTATGGGGTGAGTTCCATTGATGAAACCCGCTACACTTACTTGAATTGCGGGCGTTTGGAGTTCCGCCTTCAAGAAATCTATACTGAAAATGCCGTCCCGCACTCATTCATGAATTAATCATACGGAAACTGTATGAAAAATTTATAAAATTTTTCGGGATTTAATGCTTAAAAACAGTCACCCTTAATTGCGATAAAAGTACATATTTAATGAAATGATTATCTTGGAGGAGCGTGCGTTTGTTGTTCCGTCTTCAGGCGGAAGTCTCCGATGAGCTTTAGCGAGTCAATAGGTGCCATACACTCGCTGAAGCGTCGTTAAAACTTCCGCCTGAAGACGGGACTACAAACCTAACCCCGTCCGTGTTTTTTGTTGATTTTATTATATATATAAGCACTTGTATTTTAAGTCGTTACGATTTATCCGGCG
>JAJFLO010000592.1 GCA_021772675.1 Verrucomicrobiota bacterium
AAAAGTGCATATTCTGTGAAACCATTATCATGGAGGAACGTGAGTTTGTAGTGCCGCCTTGAGGCGGAAGTTTCAGATGAGCTTTAGCGAGTCAATAGTAGCACGCACTCGCTGAAGCGTCGGTAAAACTTCCGCCTGAAGACGGGACTACAAACACACGCTCCTCCATGACAATGGTAGATTCATAGAATCCCGGACTTTAAATCTGAATATTACTTATTGATTCAAATAATTATGCCTGAATATAAAAAATTAGTTGCTGAAATTGACTTTGACCATACGGAAGACGACGTGACGCTTCGGCTTTACCAATCAACGGATAATGGTAATATCGTACTAAGAATTCAAGAGTTATTTAATATTGTAAAGGGAATTCAGCGAGGCACATCAAGCAACTGGCGAGAAAAAGATCAACGGTTACTACGCCAATTGTGGCCGTACATAAATAAGCCCTACCTGATTAAATC
Source organism: Verrucomicrobiota bacterium (assembly GCA_021772675.1). Classification (GTDB taxonomy): domain Bacteria; phylum Verrucomicrobiota; class Lentisphaeria; order JABSQK01; family JAJFLO01; genus JAJFLO01. The sequence goes on from JAJFLO010000592.1 coordinate 468, forward strand.
CAACCTCCAGGTATTAAAGCTAACGGATGCAAAGTTTGAAAAATTACTTGAATCCTGGTCTGATTTCCCAGATCGATTTATTGAAAAAAATTCCCAGGCAGCATACGCAGAAAAATTACCCGAAGTAAAAATCGAATTTGAGTTGGAAAATTTAGGCGAAAAAAGCCGACTTTCAGCGCAGGTAAAAACGGGCGATGGTAAGGGTTATCCTTATTTTGAACTAGGAAAATTTGATGTAGGGAAAAACACCTTTGTCTCAATAGATAATTCGCTTCACTTGTTAGCAGAATTTCCAATAAAGAAGGCAATTTTGGATAGCGTTTTTGGATCTTCTGCTCCTCTTATTCCGACATCAAAAATAGTTGAGCATCTACCGATACTTTTACAAAACCGGTTTGATATTTTAAGCGGGCCATCCGTTAGCCATATTCAAAAATTTACAAAACCACAGGTTAGACTCAGCGATGATGGCGCTGACATTTTGATTTCCATTCACTTAAACGGCCATGCAATAGATCTCACCAATAATCATCAACTTCATAAGAACACGCTAATTAAAAATGGAAATACTTTTGAAATTGTACATTACTCAAATCCAAGCATGGAGACTGTGGTCAAACACCTGAAGTCGTTAGAAATTCAACATGCCTTTGAAAAAAAATGGAAACTTCCAGGTAACTCAGAAAATTTAAGTCAGCTATTCAAAATTTATCAATCTTCAAGAGTTGATTTAACCTATGATATATCGCCAATTCTTCAGTCGATATTCGAGGATTCAAAAATGTTTAATCCGGTCCTCTCTGTCCAAAGGGGCAATGGCTGGTTGGATATGACCATTTCATGTGAGAGTGATTCAATAGAAATCGGTCACAATGAATTGATTCAAATCAGAAAATTTCAATCTGAATTCGTCAGAACCAGAGATGGTAGTTGGATTCGGACAAATAATGAATCTATCAACAAAGCTGCCCAGGAAATTGATGAATTGGGATTCGCATTTGGTCATCAACGAATCCCCATCACACTGTCTAAAGAAATTGTGGGTAAGTTCAGTAACAATCCGGATCTTAGAGTTCATAAGACCTCAAAAGAATTAATCAAGGATTTGGCAGTACTGCATAAAGTACCCACTCCCAAAATGCCACTCAGGTTAACTAAGCTGCTTCGGAACTATCAAAAATCGGGTGCGGAATTTTTATTTAATCGGAGTCATTTCAAATTGGGCTGCATCTTAGCTGATGAAATGGGATTGGGTAAAACAATCCAGTTACTTACCTACATTGAGTGTGTTATTAAACAGAATAAAAACAGCAAATTCTTAGTGGTCTGCCCATCGTCTGTAATTTCAGTGTGGATGAATGAATGTCAAAAATTCACCCCAAATATAACAATGGCCAGTTCATCAGATGTATCACTGACTCACCGTAAAGAGTTGATACATAAGTCTGAAAATTGGGATGTACTCGTTACATCTTATGCGCTAGTGAGAAATGACGTAGATCTACTGCAAAAAAAACATTTCTATGCAATAATACTCGATGAGGCACAATACATCAAAAACCCAGACGCCGAAATCAGCAGAGCAGTAAAAAAATTAGGCTCAGAACATCGAATCGCATTAACAGGAACACCACTGGAAAATAAATTGATTGATTTGTGGTCCATAGTCGATTTTCTTAATCCCGGCTTTTTAGGTAACTTGAGTGAATTCAAATCAACCTACTCAAACTCATTTATGCCTCCCAGTGTTTTCAGAGAAAAAATTTCACCATTAATATTGCGTCGTACAAAAAATGAAGTGGAAAAGGAACTACCTGATCGAACCGAAGAAATAATATCAATGCCGTTGGGAGAGATGCAGGCGACAGTGTATAAAAAAGAATTAGAATTAATTAAAAAGAGCTTGAACAAAAAAGGGATATTTGAAATTTTTGCGGGATTAACACGACTGCGGCAAATATGTTGTGATACGAGACTGTTAAAAAATTCACCCAATCACTCACTCTCTGAAATCGATGGAAAACATCCAACTTCTGCCAAATTACATTGTCTCGTTGAGAGATTGCTGGAACTAAGAGAGAATAACCATTCTGTCTTAATATTCAGTCAGTTTACCAGTATGTTAGAGTTGATTGAATCGGAATTAAATCGGCATGAATTCAATATTTTCAAAATTACCGGTAAAACACCATTAAAAAAACGTGCCCAATATGTCAATGAGTTTCAAAGTTCAACGGATTCATCAGTGTTTCTATTAAGCCTTAAAGCGGCATCAACTGGGCTGACATTGACTAAAGCGGGCTACGTTTTCATATACGATCCCTGGTGGAATCCCGCAGCAGAAAGCCAGGCGATTGATCGGACCCATCGAATTGGTCAGGATAAACCCGTTATTGCATACAGACTTGTTGTTCAGAATACCATTGAAGAAAAAATTATTTTAATGCAAAATGAAAAACGGCGACTATTTTCAGAAGTAATCGAAAATCAAAAACACACATTGTCTAACTTATCAGTCGATGATTTAGTGGAGTTGTTAAGTTAGTAAGAGTGAACAATAAATATAGAACCTTAAACTTCGGCCTTCCCTAACTTAGATTAAATTTTTTTTAGTGAATTTCTAGACTATTCTACTAATTGAAAAAATTTGCGCACAGGGTAAAAAATAATATATTATACGTTGGTTAATTATTGAAAAGTTCGTCATAGTTTCATATAATTCAAAACGTGACTAATTATCATATGTAGTAAAATTCCAAGATTAACTCTTTCAGATTCGTGATCATGGCAATTAACGTTCCGATTTTTCGATTTCTCAATAAAGAACAAGGAAAAAAAATAGCAAAAGCATTTAAGATCATTAAATGCAGTAAAGGTGAAGTCATGCTCACCGATGGCGAACCTGTCCCAGGTATCTTTATTGTAATTGAAGGTGCTGTTGATGTTTATACTGGGAAATTTGAAGCCTTTTTAACCAGGTTGGAATACGGTAATACAATCGGCGAAATGTCATTGATTGAAAATCGAACGGCATCAGCGAGTGTTCGTGTCGCCGAAAACGAGACAGTATTATTATTATGTAAATCTGATGACTTTAGAAAAGTATTGAATGACGATCCTGAACTAGCCGCCAATTTTTACAAAGGGGCAGCAGGAATTCTGTCAAATCGGCTGCGAACGTCGAACAATCATATACAAACTGAACTTTCTGAAACTAAAAGCGATCTCCAAAACATTCTAGATGACGAAAAGGTAATCAAAAAAATCGGAAAAGAGAGAAAGGAAATTCCAAATGTGTCAAAGACCTCAATCGCCCATTTAGAAACCATTCTCCCAATGATAGAAAATATGAAGAATAACTCGCCAGAAGACAAAGAAATGTTGACGCAAATGTCAACATCGATTAACGACGCAATTAAAGCTGAAGCAATGAATTTTGAGCGAATAAATAAGCGAGTGAGTAAAATGCAGAACTACCTGGATGGCAATTCCAAAGCGATTTAATTCACGTAACATTCGCTAGAATTACAGCTCCATAGTCTCCTGTTCTCTGGCAAATGAGACTTCAATCGGTACGGAAGTCATCAATTTCATGCGCTCCTTGCATTCAACTTCCAATCTATCCAAATTGTCATCATGTCGATTGGGATCGTGATGAGTTAGAATTACCTTTTTTACATTTGCTTTAACTGCAAGATTGAGAGCATCATTGATACATGAATGGCCCCAGCCCCTTCTCGTTAGATAATCTTCATCGGTATACTGGCAATCACAAATCAATAAGTCCGCATCTTTAGCTGCTTCTGCAACAAGGTCATTTTGAGATGCAGCAAATCCACGTGCGTCTTCTGCCTCCGTACTCGTATCATCGGGATCATAAATAAAATCGTAGTAAGATTCATGGTCTCCGGTAAAAAAGAAGACTTTCCCATCTGCTTCAATCCGACTGCCCAAACATAAAATTTTGTGGTTCATATTTCTGCATGTTACCTGAAATGTATCAATTGGCAAGAGACCTCCTAAATGGTCATTATAATGAATCTTCGCATTCAGTTCTTCCTGTCTGACCGGAAAATAGGCATAATTTAATATATGACCGATTACATCTGCTAAGGACTTATCATTTACCATATCCGGCGGTCCGTAAACAGTCATTTCGTTTCCAGGTATGTAGATCGGGACAAAAAAAGGAAAGCCACTGAGATGATCCCAGTGTGTATGTGAAAACAAAAGCGATATATTCTTTCGTCCTTCTTTAACTAATTTCTCCCCTAACAATCGAATACCGCTTCCTGCATCCAGAATCAAGACATCATCATTATTATTACGAACTTCAATACACGTTGTATTTCCGCCATATTTTAAGGTGTTTTTACCGGGACAGGCAATTGATCCTCTACATCCCCAAATGGTTACATTCATACTAAACCTTCAATAATTGAAATATTATTATGAAACGTTGTATACGCTCACCGTATTCAGGTTTCAGGTGTCAGAATTTCTCCTGCAAATTAAAATATACTCAAAATATTTTGTCCTGTTCTGAAGTCAGTTTTCGCAACCTTTTATTCTTGAAACAGTTCTGTTGAACAGCAAATAGATGAAGTGTGTATACTGCAAGCAGTAGGTTTTTCGACATTCATTATTCATTTCAGGAAACAATTTTACAGAAACCTGTCAAAATCCTGATTGCTGTCGGTACATTCAAAACGTGAGCGGCAAATAGTAAATCGTTCGCCGCGGCGAATGAATAATGCCTACGCAGCCAGGAATGACCGCGTTCTTTTTACGTCAACCTAAGAGTTCCAAGAGGCGCTCACGTTTTGAATACACACCAAAATAATATTTTTATCTACCGGTACTAGATAAGCTCGGCGTAAGTCCTTCGGGTGTGCATTGTCTGTACTGGATGGAGTTGTATCTTTGGAGGATTGAAGCGTACCGAGGTACTCCTTCGATCTTCTAAGGATGCAAATCCGCCTGTACAGACAACCCAAAGGGC
>JAJFLO010000593.1 GCA_021772675.1 Verrucomicrobiota bacterium
AAAGACAATTGCGTACGTGATCATATTTGATGTGTAAGTGATTTCGAACAAAGCTCCGAACGGTGATTTTTCCTCAGATTGGCCGAAAATCGCAAGCATGGTTCTGACATGCATGCAACATCGACTATTCTCGGATATGCCCCGAATGTCGTAACTAACTGGCATGTCCTTTGTTGCTGCCCTTTTTCATAGGTGACAGCCAGAGTATTTGGGGCTACACGAAAGACGTGTCATAACGTGTTGATAATCAACGTGTCACATTTTAAACACGCACCCGTTACGAAAGTGCTTAGCTTGTTTTAGATCAACAATTTATGAAGGTTTCAAAGGCGAAGGAATAGTGAACTATTTCGAGATTTTGAGTTCTTCATAAATTGCTTAGATGAAATAAGATATGTTCTTGGAGTAGAAACCGTATGAATTAATCAGGCTAGTTTTGTTGTAACTGATTAACTTACGATTATGAGGATTAAATATTGAAATCAGTTTCAACTAAATTTACCCTTCCTGAATCATTCTTCATTCCTTTGCCAGCCTTTCCTGTAATCGTTCTTTTTCTTTCGACGTCAGTGCCATTATCCATGGTTGAATTAAATTATGTCACGGAAATTAAAGGGTGGATATTGGCGGGGCTTCTGCCAATCTTTTCGTTGGTCATTTTACCAATAAGCCTCAGGAAATGGTTTTTCTGGACATTATTTGGACTTGTTATCACACAACTCCACATCCAGGCGCCTTGGTTTGATTATGCGCATTATTTACCACGGCCGGAATTATATGTCGAAGTTGAGGGTGTGGTCGTCGATGATAAACTTATTAAGAACGATAGTCTGGAATGGATTCAGGAACAAAAACGATTTAAATTTAAACTAAATAAACTACGGCTTTCAAGGCATGAAAACTGGCAGGAATGCACAGGGAAAATACTGATTATAAATCCTAATGAAGTCATTGAATATCGACAGAAATTACGATTAAAAGGAAGATTGATTTTGCCAGATGAAAACGTAATTCCCGGGACATTCAATTACCGAAATTTTTTGAGGATACATAACATTAAGCACATTCTTGTTCCTAACGAAACGATTCTACTGGGCGTAGATAATAGAGTTTGGAGTCGATGTTTGATTTTTCTGAATACTGCTCGGACCCGAATTCTGTATCAATTATCAAAAAATATTAATAATGTTGACAATAAATCTATTCTCGCATCATTAACTTTTGGTATAAAATCAAATTTTGACAAGAATATCAGAACTAATTATCTTCGAAGCGGAATGATGCATCTATTTGCAATTAGTGGACTCCATGTCGGTATCCTTTTCTCTATCATTTTTGGTATTCTTAGTCTCTTTGGTCTTCCTTACCAAAAGAAATATCTTATTTCACCTTTGCTGCTACTTATCTATGTATTCATGACAGGCTCTGCCCCATCGGCAGTAAGAGCGTGGTTGATGCTTGCTGTCTGGTCAGCTGGCAAAGGATTTAAATTGCCGGCTGTAACCTTGAATACACTTTTAGCTTCAGCGTTAATTTTATTAATTTATAACCCGCTCTATGTTTTTCATTCTGGTTTCCAATTTTCATATGTTCTTGTATTTTCTTTGGTTATTGGTTGGAATAAAGGTCGACTCGCCATCGTTTACCTAAACGAAGTAAGATTGTGGTCAGTTAATACTAAACCTCATAATTTGTTTTCGATTTCAGGGATGAAGGGGTACGTATTAAAAGCCCTATTGAGTATGATGTCTGTGTGGCTGGGAACTGTTGGTTTAAGTGCTTTTTATAATGGTCTTTTTTTACCAACCACAATATTAACTAATATTATGGTGTGTGGGTTTGTATGGATTATAATTTTTGCAAGCGTTGTTAAAGTATCGTTGGCAGTATTTTTAATTCAATTGCCAGATTATTTTATCGGGAAGTTTTTATCAATAAATTTGGATTTTGTTCGACTGCTTTCTGAATTGAGTTCTAATTACGGATGGATTGTCTCGATTGAAAAACCGTCTGTGATGATGACGTTAGTTTATTACGTTATACTTTTTTTGCTTTTCGTTGTCCCTAAAAACCTCAAGCAATTTTCGTTGGCTTTAATGTTGCTGGTGGGCTTCGTATTCGCCCATGAGTTTGGCCATAATTTATTTGTTAATCGACCCCAAATCTATGTTTTCTTACCCGAAGGAAGCATTGTTCCAAGTGTTGTTATAATTCCAGAAAAATTTGCTAAAGAACCTATTGTATTAAATAGCGGAACCAGGAGGTTGGGTTATCAATTAACCTCATTTCTTGAATTAAAAGGAGTCAAGGGAATAAAAAAGCTTATTTTACTGGATAATCGTTCAAATTATTATAGTGGTCTTTATTCTGTTTCTGAACGATTTGACATTAATGCCCTGATTGTTTGTAATTCCGATAGAAGAAATATCGCTATGCTGCAACGATTAGGTTGGGCAAGTCATGCAAAAATTAGATTTTTCCGTAACATCCAAACTATCAAATTTGATTTGTGTAGGATTGAATTAGATAAAACAAAAGATGTAAAACAATTTAATTATAATTTGAAATCGGACAATCAATGGTTAATCAAAATTGATATCATTATTTGTAATAACAAGAGAACAAACATTGAAATATCAGTAACAAATTTGGATACAAATCTAACGATAATGAAAGATTGGGCCTTTTATTATAATGACCATCACGTCTTCGATTCATTGAATTAAATAAGTCAATTCATTACTGATAATTGTTGTTAAATTATAGGATAAACGTAATTACTGAACCGTTAGCCCACTTTTCTCACCAACGTCGTAATGAGAGGACTTAGCCTGGATTATGCATAAAGTTTTGTGATGAGAGTCGAAAGATTGCTTAAGGTCAATGAATTATGGCATTTATCCGCGCACAGGAATAGTGAACTATTTCGAACCCGGATAATGGTGTAATTCATTGAGATTATGTGATATGTTGACTCGTAATAAAAAGTTTATGGGTAATGCAGGTTAGATTGGGTCATTTCAGTATTTTGCCGTTGGATAGAGATGACCGTGTGTCGAGACACACACAATCCAATAGTCAAGGTAAGATGCTGAAATGACGTGATATACGTTCTCATAGTAGGTGCTTTGTGAGAAATGCGGGTTAGGAATAATCAGAATATTAATCATCCAATTGAGTTACATATTCAGTCACAACAGAGTGAAGTTTTACCATATCAATTGGCTTCAAAAAACAGCAATCCGCTCCAATTTTTTTTGCAAATTGTAAACTGGTGCGAGAATTAAATAGAAAGCCACCGGAGATTGCGATGATTTTCATTCCTTTATAGTTACTGCGCAAATCTCTGATTACTCCTAGTCCGTTTTTATCGGGCATGTAAACATCCGTAATGACTATATCTGCCGGATTGTTCTGAAATTTTACTAAACCTTCAATCCCATTTGACGCAGTTTCAATGGAAAACTCATCCTTAGAAAATAGTTCCGTTAACATGTCTCGCATGCTTTTTTCATCGTCAATTATAAGAATCTTTGCCATAGTTTTATAATAGATATGTTATTAATAATTGAAATCACTGTAAATTTGAAGGGTTAAAGAAATTAACTTGGATCCAAAAAATGTTGTGAGGAAATTTATTTGACCATTCGGCGTGAAATGTGTTGTGGCTAGATCACTCACGTTGGTATAAATAAATAGATTATATATTGCAAGCAGTAGGTTTTTCGACATTCGTTATTCATTTCAGGCAACAATTTTACAGAAACCTGTCGAAAACATGATGGCTGTCGGTATACACTCAACAATCTGCGAATATGTTGGTGTACTTCTGCAATATTTTCTGCTCTCAAAAATTACACCCTACATTTACCTATTTGTTACGGATTCAGCATTAAGAATATTTTGCAATAAATATGCCAATTTACGTTAAATACTATTTCTGGTTAATATCGGTTTCTCTATTGTGTTTTTTAATTGAGAGGTTTTTTCCCTGGCGAAAAAATCAAAAAGCATTTCGAGATGGTTTTGCTCAGGATTTATTCTGGTTAGTATTCAATGGCCATTATTTTGGAATTTTATTGGCCTTTTTCTCGGGATATATCATTGAGAATTTGCATTTAGTATTATTAAATTTGGGAATGCCTGTTCCGGAATCCCTTAAATTAATGTCTGAGTGCCCGCTTTGGGTTCAGTTTATTATATTTTTTATTCTTAAAGATTTTATAGAATGGAATATCCACAGATTATTACATAATTTCCCATTTTTGTGGGAATTTCATAAACTTCATCATAGCATCGAAGTGATGGATTGGATCGGCAACTTTCGATTTCATTGGGGCGAAATTATTATTTACAAGAGTATTTCTTATTTGCCCCTGGTTATCTTGGGAGTTGATCATCGCGTTATAATGATTATTGCTATAATTGTCACATTGATAGGTGATTTGAATCACTCCAACCTGAAGCTGAATTGGGGTCCGATGAAATACATTCTAAATTCACCCCAGATGCATGTTTGGCATCACGATGTGGACGTTCATGGCAAAGGAGGTCAGAATTTCGGAATCGCTCTAAGTATTTGGGATTGGATATTTGGAACTGCATACTGGCCGAAAGATAAGGATCAGCCTGAAACGCTGGGATTTAAAAGCATGAATACCTATCCCCGTGGAATCATAAAACGTTTACTTTATCCAATTATAAAATTTCAAAATGATTCCAGAAATATCAAGGATAACGAAAGCAATATCGATTGAATTTAATGGTGGGACCAGTAGGGCTCGAACCTACGACCGAGCGATTATGAGTCGCTTGCTCTAACCGACTGAGCTATGGTCCCAAAATGCTAGCAGTCCATCGGGCTTAGAAAATCGTCAAATAGAGATCAATTTTGTCCAAATTTGAGGGAAATATTCAACGATGACTAGGGCGAAAATGAGCCAAAAATGAGTTTTTCGTACCAGATTTTTCTAAGTCCTATAGACTGCTAGTTAATTTCTATCCGAATCCCCGCAAGTCAAATGAATAAAAGTAAATATTCACTAATGGTTCATAAACTAAAATTATAAGTGTCTTTATTTTTTCAGCAATAAATCCTATCTTATTGTATATAAATATTAGTTTCTGCTTGATTCACGTTTCTAAAAAATGTATGTTTAAAGACGTAGGTTGCGTTTGTTGCAAGTGTTAAATTTTAAGCACAGGAGTTCATAAATATGAAATTTTCTGATTGGCTGATGGGGCAGGCTAAAGTTGATGATGAGGTCAAGGTTTATTTGAAAAATGCAATTCATAACGATACATGGCCGTATCAGGTGAATAACTTAAAGAGTATTATTAGTCAACTTAATACCAAAGGTGTAAATATCGAAATTTTAGGTAATTTACTGAAATTTTGGACAAAGTATTTAAAGGAAGTCAGCAGTGTACGTCCTATCAATGCAAATGAAATTAGAGACGTCCGTGAAGTTCTCGTTAATATGCTAAAATGGATACGGATAAATACAGTTTCCAACTTAAATAACCGGGATGACAAGGCACTTCAGGAAGCAGAACTTCAGGTTGCGTATCTAGAAGAAAAAGAAGTTGAGCTCCGTTATTATTCTATAACTAACAATAAATAAATAAGTGTGCTATCCGCACTCGTTTTTTAGATAATCGACAATTTCTTGTGATAATTTCACCCCTATCCCCGGTAATTTATCGGCGATTTCCGCAGCATTTTTCTTTTTTAAATTGTTTATAGATCCGAATTGTTTTAGTATTTCTAATTTCCTCTTCTTCCCAATCCCCGGTATTTCATCTACAACCGAATTTTGTATTCGTTTTTGTCGAAGGTTTTGATGATACGAATTTGCGAACCGATGTGCTTCATCCCGAATTGCCTGAAGTAATTTTAATGAAGACTGATGGCGATTTAACACGATAGATTCATTGCTGGCCAAGGTAAATATTTCTTCGTTCTTTTTGGCAAGGCCAATAACATTAAGTTGTTCTAATCCCAATTCTTGTAATGCTTGATGAGCCGAATGAAGTTGTCCTAATCCTCCGTCTATGACAATCAAATCAGGGAAGATCCGGTTTTCATCCTGTAGTCGTTGATATCGTCGTTTCACCACTTCTTTAATCATTTTAAAGTCGTCAATTCCATTAACATATTTAATTCGATATCGTCTGTATTGTTTTTTGGCAGGTAGGCCATTAACAAACTGAACCATGCTTCCAACTGCGAAACTTCCTGAAATATTCGAAATATCAAAGCACTCTAAAACTCTCGGCAATTGAGTGATTTTCAAGTTTTCCATCAGTTCTTTTACTGCTTCAATTCCCGGATAGACCACCATGGATTTTTTTTCAAATGTCCTGTTTTTCTCGCCAAATATACTATTAATGTTTTCGGTGATATCCCGAAATTTTGCCGCCTGTTCATAGTGCTTTTTGTTGGCAGAGTTATTCATTTTATCTTCAAGTTTTTTTGTCAACTCTTTAGTATCCCCTTCAATGACTCGGATAAGTTCATACACTTTATCTTTATAATTATCTTTTGATATTTTACCTATGCAAGGTGCGCTACAATATCGTAATATGTGATCCGAACAGTGCTTCCAATCTTTTTTATCTGGTAATCTTGGGCTGCATGAGCGTAAATTGAAGTATTGATTTAGATAGTTCACGGTTGCTCTTAATGCACTGGCTCTGGGAAATGGCCCAAAATACATACTCCCATCATCTTTTTTTAATCTGGCAAACGTCAGCTTTGGAAATGAGGCGTTGATATTAATTTTTAGTAGCAAAAATCGTTTGTCATCGCGCAAAACAACATTATATCTTGGAGCGAATTCTTTAATGAGTTTGGATTCAAGAAGAATCGCTTCCTGCTCATTTCTAACAATAAATTGTTCAAAATATTCAATGCTATGAATTAATGAACGAAGTTTGGGATCAAATGTATTTTTACGTGATGGTTGGAAATAATTTGCAAGACGTTTCCGTAGCGACTTTGCTTTACCGACATAGATGACGTCGTTAAATCGATCCCGGAATATATAAACACCGGGTTTATGTTCAATATCCGATACTCTGTATTCTGTTTTATGCTTCATTATTAAACATGCTTTGCCGGATTAGCAATTTAATTAAACTGGGTGGCTGATTGACTCCAGTGATTTCGATATAACGTATTTATTTTTAATTGGTTATCTTTATAATAGTTTCTGGAAATCTACTATTTATAACCATTTGATAGCTACTTGATTTGGTGTCGGTGACTGGAGCTAATCAGCCACCCAGTTTAATTTATTGCGTAGCCGTGGGTTTAATACCCCGTCCGCTTGCGGCGTAATGAAAATGATGTTATAAATTAGCTCATGGGTAAGCTAATTCGAAAAAGTCATAATGTATCGTTGCTAATGTATCATTTCGTTTTTGTGGCGAAATACCGCAGGTTGGTTATCAATGAGAGAGTAGATCGTTTTCTCAAGGATACGTGTTTGGAGATCAGTAAACGCTATGAAATCCGTTTTTTGGAGATTGGCAGTGAAGGCGATCATGTCCATTTTTTGATCCAGTCAGTTCCGAGCTATAGCCCAACGAGTATAGCGACGAAGGTTAAGAGCATAATTGCCCGAGAAATATTCTCTAAGATTCCAGCGGTAAAGAAACAACTTTGGGGCGGTGAATTTTGGTCTGATGGCTATTATGCTTCGACCGTTGGTGAATATGTGACAGAAACTATTGTACGTGAATACATCAAAAATCAAGGAGACACAGGTCAATACAAACAATTGCACAAAGAAAAGCTCAGTGACGGGCAATTAACATTGTTCTGAGGGAGATACCCCGTCCGCTTGCGGCGGGGTAGTTCATTTGGCTTTAAGCTAAATCTGCGACGAGAAGTATATAAAACCAGTTACCTATAAAGGTCTTTTAGATTTTAGTGACCGTTGTTCTGCTATTGCAGCATGGCTTTTTTTAATGCATCTGCTTCGTTATCAAACTGTTGACGGTTGCCACTTCACCAGCAGTCTGTCAGACTTTGGAAATCGTTGCTGAACAGTTGTTCAGCCTGTCTCGCTATGCTCGGCTGGCTCCTGATGTCCTACGGGCATCAGGTTATCTCGTTACGCTCGGCTGTTATAGTTATTACAGCTAAAAATTTGATACCTCGCACTTAACATATAAAGAAAACCATCACGGATTCAGGTTTAAGTAAAAGATACAATAACATGTAGGCAAATATTACCTCTGAGATTAAGTTTTTTAAATGATTATGTTTGCTTTTAATACAGAGAACTTATAAGTGTGTTCAACCAATTTTTCTAAAAATTTAACTTGAATAATTTTCATAAAAGGATTGTCTCGTGATAAATGTATTTCCCTTCAAAGGGCTAGTCCCACTGCCGGAATTAGCGAAAGATGTTGCCGCGCCACCCTACGATGTTGTGACAAGAAAAGAAGCCGAAAATCTTGCCAAAGAAAATCCAAATAGCTTTTTACGTGTGTCGAGATCAGAACTTGAATTATCTGTAGATACAGATCCATATAGCGAACAGGTCTATGATCGGGCATTGGAAAATTTTAATCATCTCCAAAATAGCGGCACTCTCGTTTTTGATTCTACACCCTCTTTTTATGTTTATTCATTGACCATGAATGGCCGTACCCAGAGCGGTCTGGTTGCCGCAGCGTCAGTTAATGATTATGACACAAACGGGATCAAAAAGCACGAATTAACCCGTAAAGACAAAGAAGACGACCGAACGAGACACATCATAAAAATAAGATCACACACCGGCCCTGTCTTTTTAACATGTAAACCGAATCAAAAAATTACAGAAATAATCAATCAGTCAATGTCTGAAAATGCGTATCTAAGTGTTGATGCCGATGATGGTGTTCAGCACCGTATTTGGCGAATTTCAGAAGAGCAAACAAATCAAATTAAATCTATTTTTCGTGAAATATCCGCTTTATATGTTGCGGATGGACACCACCGAGCCAAAAGTGCGAGCAGGACCCGCGAGACACTTAGACAACAAAATGATAATCATACAGGTAGCGAAGATTATAACCGCTTTCTCAGTGTTATTTTTCCAGCAGACCAGTTAGAGATACTTGCGTATAATCGCGTTGTATTAGACCTAAATGGTTTATCAGATGGACAATTAATAATAGAGATTGAAAAAAACTTCACGGTATTGAAATTGGAGACAGTTCAATCTGTTGAAAAAGGAACATTCCATATGTATCTGAATCAACATTGGTATTGTCTTCAGCCTAAAGTAAAAGGTGCTAGCGATTCGATCGTGGACAATCTTGATGTCAGTGTTATGCAAAATCAGATTTTGAGTCCGGTACTCGGTATTGACGATCCCCGTACAAATAATAGAATAGGGTTTATTGGCGGTATACATGGTACTGAAAGATTAGAACAGCTTGTTAATTCAGGAGAAGCAAGCGTTGCATTCGCTCTCCATCCAGTTACCATAGAAGAATTAATGGACGTTTCTGATGCGGATATGATTATGCCGCCAAAATCGACTTGGTTTGAACCTAAATTAAGAGATGGTTTGGTTTGCCATTGTTTCTAGATAAGTTCGGAGTCGGTCCTTCGGCAGTGCACGGTGCCGTCTGTTGGACTAGCCTGAATAATTCATAAACTTTTTATTATGAGCCATAATATCATGCGATATCAATCAGTTACAAAATCATCCGGGATCAAAATAGTTCACTATTCCTGTAGGCGGTTAAAATTCATAACTCATTGATCTCACACAATCTAATGACTCTCACTACAAAAGTTTATGATTATTCAGGCTAGTGTGTCTCACTGCGAAGGATTAGATAAATTTTGGCAATATTTTCACGGACTGAAAGCTAATCCATCGGTCCTGAATTATCGATTGGCGGGCATCTGAAAATTTTAGCATTATTGCGAAATGTGAGTGTACAGGGGTCTAATACTGCGGGAGGTGTGATAATTACAACTCCATTTTCGGAGTTGACGGCTTCTCCAGCAAGTAACACACAGTGCCCTTTTAACTTCTGCAATTTTCCGTCCTCGGGTTCCTCCAGGGTCCCGTCCAATAACCAGCGTCGCAATCTTAATTGGCCCCAATGATTGTAGGGCTTTTTTCGAATTAAAAAGTTTTCGGCAAATCTAGCTCCAGCCGTTTGCCAAAGCTTGTGATTCAGTTCACTAGAGTCTTTCATGATTTTATGTAGATCTTTGGCCATAATCCATAGAGCGTTTACCGGACTTTCTGCTTTGACAGAGGCTGACCGCTTTGATCCAGTCAAGACACCCATTTCGCCAATGACACTTCCAGGACCCATTAAATCTAGAAATTGTTCCCCCTCCTTAGTCGATTTATAAACTCTTACTGTACCTCTGGCAATAACACATAAACTATCACTTGGACTGTTTTCTTTGATGAGATATTCTCCCATAGTGTATAGTCGATCTGATGTTGCTGAAAGAACACGGTCAAACGTTGGTTTGTCTAATTTTTCAAGCCACGTAATTTCTTTTAGAAGTTGATTCGGTTCAGGTAGTTTAATCGCGGGCGGTTCATCCACAACCTGTTTCATTCGGGTTTCAATTTCGTCCACCAGACGCCTGGTTTCGCCTTCTTCCAAGATGCCATCACGTTGCATCTTATGAAGAGCACTGCGTTCGTGATTTAGTACGGACCGAACAGCGGTTTTTGTTTCAATTGCGACTGTTACCTCTGGAAAGGTATCACGAAGATTGGTTAACGCTTTCAGAGCCATTAGTCGGTTATTCTCACTCTCCTTTTTAATCAGTGTAGCAAGTTGTTCATTTTCAATCATTCCTTCAACCATTCCGGCAATTTCGTCCTGTGCAAAAACAAAGCCCCGCGCGACGTCATAACTGAACGCCAATCGATGATAAAATAGGTATTTGAATATACGACCAAAAGTGGGTTGAGTTTTCAAACGTTTTATAAACGGGGAGTATTCCCATAATTTTTGCAATTCACTCCGCTCGTCGAGACTTGCGTTTTTGTCTAATGCTAAATCAACAGACTCAACTAGATGTCTGACGGTGTCTGCTCCCAATAGTCCTTCATGATATTGTCGCCAATAACTTTTTTTCTCTGCCTCTAGAATACGGCGTCTGGCTTCGGCTGCTAAGTCAATCTGACATGTCTCCTGGCCAGGATTCATCGGTAAACTTATATCAGGTAAATAGGTCCGTACTATCTCCCAATCTGCACCACATAAGAATCGATCACGTTTTAGCAGTTTTAAGGTCGCTTCAGTATCCGCATGGACTTGTCTAGCGGCACTAGATAGCATATGGATGCGAGCAGGGAGAACTACATCCATACCTAAGAAATGAATTAATGTCCGAATTGTCGTGCCATTGATTACAAGAGTTAATACCACAATTCCTGCAGATAATGATAAAATTTGTCCTCGAATGTCTTCTGGAATCACTGAATTACCGGCAACAACTAGTGCCAGTGACAATCCAACTGCTCCACGAAGACCGCCCCACCATATAACAAGACCTTCTTTCCAAGTCATGCCATAGCCCAGGACTTTTAGCGGTTTGTAGAAAATGAAGACAAGCAGTGCTCTAACGATGTGAATGCCGATATATAATCCGAATAACGTAAGCCAAAATACCGGGTCCCTAAGTGGAGCATTGGTTGCAACAACCAGGCCGACAATAATAAATATTAAGGTATTCAGTAAATAAGCCATCATTTCCCAAAAGCGATGTAGAAATCCTTCAACTTCCGGACTTACACTGGTCCTGCCATATCCAGACATCGCTAATCCAAGAGCGACAACCGCCAAAACTCCAGAAACATGGAGAACATTTTCTGCAAGGAAGTAGGTTAAGTAAGCAGCAACAATTGTTACGGTAATTTCGACTAATGCGTCATTGAAAACATGGCGGATCCAAAGTATTGTTCCGACCGCAATAAGACCGCCGACCACCGGGCCTAACATGGAAACACGGGCAAATTCTCCCATCACATTGGATGCCGAACCGATGTCTTGTCCGGATGCCATTGCCTGAAAAAAGACAAGGAAAATAACGATTGCAGTGCCATCATTTAATAGTGATTCACCCTCAATGATTGTTGCCAGTTGCTTGCCGGCACCCAATTCTCGCAATATTGCTACCACGGCAACCGGGTCAGTCGCACTGATGATGGCACCAAACATTATGGCCGTTTTCCAGTCCCATGACCATGGGAAAAAATAAATAGCAAACCAGCCAACGGCAACAGTTGATAGTAATAATCCTGGAACCGCAAGTAAAAAAACTTGGGAAAGGCAACGCCTGAAGATATGGGTGTCTAACGAAAACGCAGATTCAAAGATTAAGGTAGGTAAGAAAACAAACAAAATAAGATGGGGATCTATCACCGACGCGGCCTGAAGAGATTGCCCGAGTTCGGGCCAGTTCTCATGTAGCCAGTGAAATCGATTCAAAAGGCCTAATAAAAGCCCGAGCAATAATAATGCTACGGTGTAGGGCAGGCGGGTTTTACGCAGGCAATGACGAATCGCCGCGCCGAGTGCAAGCGCCAGCACCACAAAGGGTAAAACACTTCCTCCACCCTCGTGATCCATAAGTTTAACCTTTTAAGTAATCGGGATTAATTGGTTATGTAAACGTTGGAAACTCTACCGTTTTTATCAATTTTATCAAGTGTTTTTAAATACCACAATAATATTTGTGTGAAGCCAAAAATGAAATATTAATTTGGTAAACGTGAAAGTCACAATTTATATTCGCATTAGAATAAGGCGCTCGGGGAAAAATAAATTATTTCTTAAAAGACCAGAAACTAAAAGTAGTATACCCATATGAAAATAATTAATTTATATCTTGTCAAAAATCTAACGATCAGTTTTATTACTGCGATTACCATTGCAACATTCGTGATGTTGCTCGGTCAATTAACAAAAGTGTTTGACTTGCTAACGCAGGGGGTTGACCCCAAAATAATCCTGATGTATGTCGGTTATCGTATGCCGCAAGCACTTGGTTATACTATTCCATTAGGCTTTTTCATTTCCACTGTGCTCATTTTGAATCGGATGTCACTGGATAACGAAATCTCTGCATTGAGAGCGAGCGGCGTAAGCATTCAGCAGATAATTGCCCCGATTGTATTGCTGAGTTTAGGACTATGTATTCTTTGTGGGTTTATACACCTTAATATTTCTCCAGAATATCAATACAGGGCAAAATGGTTGGTCAGAGAAGCTGGAATCATAAATCCGCTGATGTTGATAGAAGAGGGGCGATATGTTGAGATTTTCGATGGGTATATCGTCTATGTCGATAAAAAACAGGATACTTCTGTCAGGGACGTACATTTATACATTCTAAATAAGAAAGATGTCGTTGTTCAAAAGATTGACGCTTATCGAGGTGAAATAATAGTCGAGAATAAAAGAAAAGAAATACAGCTCACTCTATTTAATGCAACGATTGAATCTATTCATCCCGAGGATATAAGTAAAAATCAACGAATAAAAAGTGGAAAATGTATGTTCCCTTTGAGTTATGGCAATAAGCTGCATAAGAAGCCGCTTATCCGGCGCGTTGATGAAATGAAAATATCACAACTTTTTTCGCGGATACAGATTCAAAGTGAACGCGGAATTGACACAACGAAATTATATGTTGAACTTCACCTTCGTGCTGCTATGGCGTTGAGCCCCTTTTCATTTATATTACTTGGCATACCTCTGGGAATTAGATTGCCGCGACGAGAAACATCTTGGAGTTTGTACGGGTGCATTCTCATTCCGCTTATTTATTTTGTATCAGTCTCAATCATAGAAGGGTTATATCATTTTCCTCAATATAAGCCTGAGTTTCTTTTGTGGATCCCGAACATCGTTTGCCAAATTTCTGGTATATGGGCATTGTGGATCAAAAAATGAAATTAACCCGCATTTTTCACAAAGCATCTACTATGAGAATGTATATCACGTCATATCAGCATCTTGCCGTGACTATTGAATTATGTGTGTCTCGACACACCGTCAATCCCTATCCATCGGTAAAATACTGAAATGACCCTAAGTCCTCTCGTTACGAAGTTGGTGAGAAAAGCGGGTTAGGCAGATTTTAGTGAACATTTTGTCCGAGGATCTCAATTACATTACGTTCAAATCAGTATTATGAAAAAGCCACTACTACTGGGGCCATTTCTTGACAGGAATTCAATAATTCAGTAGTTTACGGAATTCAAATTTAAATGTGAGCCGCACCTTTGAAACCAGAACTTAATAACAAATATGCTCCTGCACTCGCTTTGGGCACAAACATTGCCGCTGGAATGATATTGTGCTCTTTGGGTGGGTATTATTTAGATAAGAAGATTGGCAATGATTCATCTTATTTTACTCTTGCCGGTATGTTTCTCGGGTTGTTTTATACGGCATATGAAGTTTGGAAGGTGGTGCGTAATCTAAATCAGAAGGATTGATATGGATAGTTCAAAGTGGACGTTAAATCGTTATTTTGTGTTAACGATTGCAATAAGCGTCCTGATTTCAGTTTGTATTTTGTATTTGCGTTTTGGTAAATTATTCTTCAAAGAAATATCAATGGGGGTATTACTGGTTTCGGTAAACGGATTTTTCGGCAACCGATTAAATCGAAAAGTAGTTTATTTATATGCCTCTGAAAGCCCGTTTTGGGGACTCGCGATTCATTCATTCAGGGTTGGCCTTTTGCTTATTCTTCTTCTTTTGGGCCATTTATTGTCCATGCAAAATTTCACCCCATTTTTAATTGCAACTTTAACGGGATACTTTTGCTTTCTTACGTATGAGGTTTTAGATTTACATTTTGCAACATTGAACAAAGTCTAAAATTTTGTAAAAAGTCCTTAGACATTGACATACTTGCGATTATAATCATTGCAAGTTTTTTGACTTTTATCTGAAAATCTTTAATGGATGGCGTCTTATGGACAAAGCAGCTGCTGTAGAAAATTACATCATGCATCACATTGCCAATAATTTTGAGGAATGGCATCTTCCTTTTGGGGTACATGTTCCGTTATCCCATTGGCTTAGCCTACATGCTGTAATGCTCTTGCTTTGTTCTGCTTTTTGTATCATTACTTTTTGTGTACTTTATAAAAAAAATGATATCGTGCCCAGTGGATTGACTAACTTGCTCGAATCATTTGTTGTTTTTATACGTGATGAAATTTGCGTGGTAAGTTTTGGCAAAGAAGATGGGCATAAGATGGCGCCGCTTTTTTGCACATTTTTCTTTTTTATTCTGGGTCTGAATTTAATGGGACTGATCCCCCTTTTCTCGACAGCAACAGCCAATATAAATGTTACTGGTGGCCTCGCATCTATTACTCTGTTTGTTATGATATTCGGAGCCATAATCAAAAATGGACCAATTGGTTTTGCTAAAGCGTTTATCCCTCATGGCGTACCCATTCCCGTGCTAATTATTTTAGCACCTATCGAATTCATGGGAATGTTTATTAAAGCATTTGCGCTCATGGTTCGTTTATTCGCTAATATGCTTGCTGGTCACATTGTAATATTTTCATTATTAGGTTTAATCATCATTGTCGGTAAAGTGGCTGTACTACCTTCAGTTGTCCTGGCGCTGGTTATTTATCTTTTGGAAATACTTGTAGCTTTTTTACAGGCATATATCTTTACGCTCTTATCCGCTATGTTTATTGGAATGATTCATCATCCAGCTCATTAACTAAGATTTAATTAATCATTAACCGTTAAATAAAAAATAAAGGAATACATTATGGGTATCACAGGTACACTCGCTGCAATTGGCGCTGGATTAGTTACGATTGGTGCTGCAATTGGAATAGGAAGAATTGGTGGTTCTGCAATGGAAGGTATTGCTCGTCAACCTGAAGCTGCTGGCAAAATTCAAGTAAACATGTTGATTTCTGCTGCCCTTATTGAAGGTGTTGCACTGTTTTGTGCCGTCATTTGCTTCTTAGCAAAATAATACTTACTGCATCGTTTTATATACAGTGATTCAGTAAATATTTACCGCATTAATCAAACAGTTACTAAGTATATCAGCTCTAAAAATGGATTGAACATAATGACCAACATACCTGGATTGGCAAAACTGAATACGTCTGTTTCGGTGTCCATAAAACTTATTTTATTTAACTTGGTATTTATGGTTTCCCAGATACACGCAGGCGGCGGTGGCTTAATGGATCCAAGCAAAGATATGGTTCTCTGGACTTGGGTTACGTTCATTATACTTCTGGGAATTCTATGGAAATTCGCCTGGGGGCCAATTTTGGCTGCATTGGATAAACGCGAATCTGATATAAGGGATTCTGTTGATAATGCGGCAAAAATCAAAGATGAATTTGAAAAGTTAAAAGCAACCAAGGAAGACATTATTGGCAACGCGAATGAAGAAGCCAAAGAAATTGTTGCAACCGCCCGTAAAGCAGCTGTCGAAGCCGCGAAAGTAATTGACAGCAATGCAAAAGATAAGGCGAAGATTCTGATTGAAAATACGACAAGAGAGTTGAAGGCAGAGGAAGAAAAAGCAAGAGCATTCCTTCGCAAAGAAAGCGCAGAATTAGCAATCGCAATTGCCGGAAAGCTTATTGATGAGAATTTGGATGATGAGAAGAATCGTCAGTTAACAGATAAAGTAATCAAGGAAATGGCTTAGAAAATGGCAACCTCAGCGCCAGCAAAACGCTATGCTAAGGCCGTATTTGATTTAGCATTGGAGCAAGGTGTCTTACGCGATGTCTGGGAGGATTTGGATTCGCTGGATAAGCTTCTTCATGTATCTCACGATTTGGTAGAGGTTTTAACCAGCCCCAGTTTAGAAGTTGACCGGAATGAACTCCTGACAGGATTATTAGAGGATCAAATAGCGGACCTGACGCTTAACTTTATCCTGTTTTTAGAGGAAAAAGCAAGGATTGATATCATTGAGGAAATTTGTCATGCATTTGATGATCTTTATTATGATCATCAGCGCATTGTCAAGGTAACAATTGTTAGCGCGGTTGGATTAGATGACGGTCAACTAAGTAAAATTGAATTCGCGCTGAAAGCTGAGCTGCGGAAAGAAATAGAATCAACCGTCTTGATTGACCCGTTATTACTTGGTGGATTTAAATTAATAATTAGAGATAAAGTCATTGACTATAGTTTATTGTCTCATCTCAACCGAATAAAACACAACATAGTACATTCATGAAATTAAGCTGATCAGATGATTTCCAGATTTTAAGACTGGAACTCTATCATCATTATAATTTAGGAGAATAATAATGGCAATTGATCTAAAGCCGGAAGAAGTATCATCCATACTCAAAAAGCAGTTAGCGGACTTCACAACAAAAGCCGATACCTATGAAATTGGAACGGTTTTGAGTGTTGGGGATGGAATCGCGCGTATCCATGGTCTTCGCGAAGTCATGGCGGGAGAGCTTGTTGAGTTTTCCGAAGGGCTGGTAGGAATGGCTTTGAATTTGGAAGAAGATAATGTGGGTGTTGCCATTTTTGGAGTAGACACCAGTATCAAAGAAGGTGATCAGGTTCGACGCACAGAAAAGATTGCCTCTGTTCCGGTTGGCGAAGAATTGACCGGCAGAATTGTCGATGCATTAGGACAGGCGATTGATGGTGGCGCACCGATAAACGCAAAAGAAATTCGTCAAATTGAGATAAAAGCTCCCGGGATTATCGACAGAGAAAATGTAAAAGAACCCATGCAGACCGGTATTAAGGTTATTGATGCATTAACGCCAATCGGACGCGGTCAGCGTGAGTTAATCATTGGGGATCGTAAAACCGGAAAAACAACACTGGCGATTGACACAATAATTAACCAACGGGGCGGCGATGTTCATTGTATCTATGTCGCGATTGGTCAGAAACGCTCTACCGTTGCCCAGGTACATGAAACCCTGAAAAAATTTGGGGCAATGGAGTACACAACTATTGTCGCTGCCACAGCTTCCGATCCGGCGCCGATGCAGTTCATTTCACCGTACGCAGGATGTACAATGGGGGAATATTTTAGAGATCAGGGACGTCATGCGCTTATTATATATGATGACTTAACCAAACAGGCGCAAGCATACAGACAGCTTTCATTACTACTACGTCGTCCTCCAGGACGCGAAGCATTTCCCGGTGATATTTTCTATCTTCATAGCCGTTTATTAGAACGCGCTGCAAAAATGAGTAAAGAAAAGGGGGGTGGTAGCCTGACTGCCTTACCGGTCATTGAAACCCAGGCGAATGACGTGTCTGCCTATATTCCGACAAATGTGATTTCGATTACTGACGGCCAAATCTTTTTGGAATCTGATTTATTCAATTCAGGTCAAAGGCCGGCGATAAATCCAGGTATTTCAGTTTCTCGTGTTGGTGGTGATGCTCAAGTTAAGGCAATGAAACAAACTGCCGGTTCATTAAGACTGGATTTAGCTCAATATAGAGAGCTGGCTGCATTCTCTCAGTTTGCATCGGATTTAGATGTAGCAACACGAAAGCAGTTAGAGCGCGGCCAGCGTTTAATGCAGGTCATCAAACAGGGTATTCGTGTTCCGTTATCCGTCGTCAAGCAGGTCGTCATTATTTATGCTGGAGTGAATGGTCATCTTGATGAAATACCCGTAAAACAGGTAACAGAGTTCGAAAGTCAGCTATTTGATGCACTTGATTCTACCTATGCCGAATTCGTCAAGAAGTTTAATAAGGTTAATGAGGTCAATGACGAAATCAAAGGCGAACTTGAAACATTGCTTACTGAATTCAAAAAGACCTTCAAACCTGAGTGAATAAATCCTATAAAAGCAAGATTATAAAAATTAGATAAACCAAGTAGTATTGGAGGGTCGATGTCCTCAGTGATCGATTCCGATGTTTATAATTCAGATAGTCATTAAACACACACAACAGTAATTATGCCGAGTATCAAAGACTATAATGTTAAGTTAGCCAGCCTTAAGAACACGCAGAAAATTACTAAAACCATGAAAATGGTTTCTGCTAGTAAATTGCGGCGAGCGCAGGAAGCACAGAGAAATGCAAAACTCTATGAAAATAGATTGAACGGGCTGATCTCGCGCATGGTGGCATCACTGGCACACGGAAGTAAGCATCCCCTACTACAGACACCTGCACGTGTTAAAAAGATCTTGGTGATTGTATTTACATCAGATCGTGGCCTTTGCGGGGGATTCAATAACAATCTGTGCAAGTATGTTTATAATTGGATAAAAGACCGACAAAGTGATGATGTTGATGTTGATGTCAGTTGTTGTGGCCGACGTGGCAATGTCTTTTTTCGGAGACGGGCAACAATCAAAGAAAATTACGACGATGTCACTAATAAACCTGAGTTTTTCACCGCCATAGACATTGGCAATGACATGATTGAGTACTTCAATTCTGATGAATACGATGAGATATATGTGGCGCGAAATATCTTTGTCAGCGCTTTATCACAAAATCCCACAATAAACAAATTATTACCCGTTGACGTTGATTTAATCAATGAAAAACAGGATGCGTTTCCCGCAGAATATATATTTGAACCCAAGCAGGAAGCATTGCTGGAAATGCTCATCCCGCGATCGATTTATTTCAATATATATTATGCATTTCTTGAAAACAGCGCTGGAGAGCATGGGGCAAGAATGACTGCCATGGATAGTGCAACAAACAATGCCAGTGATCTTATAGAGAACTATACGCTGCTCAGAAATCGAGCCAGACAAGCAGCCATCACGACTGAATTAACAGAAATTGTGTCTGGTGCAGAAGCATTGTAAATATTGAATTTGGAAGATTGTCTTCCATTTAGTTAAAGGTTTTACTAAGTTTGGAGTTCTGCCTTTAGGCGGGTTTTTCTGTTGTTTTTTTCTAAAGACAGCACCCCAAACAAAGCAAATATCTTGGGCTTATACATATAGACATTTAAGAATACTGATAAACCAGTTAAGGAGAATATTATGACGACTGAAACTGCTACCGGTACAGGTAAGGTTACACAGGTACTCGGCGCTGTTATTGATGTGGAATTTCCACCGGGTCAACTACCGCCTATTTATAATGCGCTTAAAGTGAGCAATCCCTCAATCAGTGACCAGAAATGGAATCTAACGCTGGAAGTTGCTCAACATTTGGGTAACAACATGTTGCGCACCATTGCCATGGACGCCACAGAGGGTCTCGTTCGCGGTGCAGAGGTTAAAGATACAGGCGACGTTATGACCATGCCCGTAGGCGAAGATACTTTGGGTCGGGTTATGAATCTTCTTGGTGAGCCGATTGATCAAGAAGGACCAATTGATGCCGTTAAACGCTTGCCGATCCATCGTCAACCGCCGGCACTTGACCAGCAGGATACCTCTGATGCAACGCTTGTTACAGGTATCAAAGTGGTCGATTTGCTTGCACCCTATCGTAAGGGTGGGAAAGTGGGACTGTTTGGCGGCGCCGGTGTCGGTAAAACCGTGTTAATCCAGGAATTGATTAATAACATAGCCAAAGAGCATGGTGGTTACTCTGTATTTGCCGGTGTCGGTGAACGTACTCGTGAAGGAACCGCTTTATATGAAGAAATGAGAGAAGCAGGAGTTATCGATAAAACATCGTTGGTATATGGACAAATGAATGAACCACCTGGGGCGCGGGCACGTGTCGCATTATCCGCTCTAACTGTTGCTGAGTATTTTCGTGACGAAATGAATCAGGATGTGTTACTGTTTGTCGATAACATTTTTAGATTTACCCAAGCCGGTTCAGAAGTCTCTGCACTTCTGGGACGTATTCCTTCCGCAGTGGGTTATCAACCTACGCTTGGTACCGATATGGGCGCATTGCAGGAACGAATTACCTCAACCAAATCCGGGTCGATTACGTCAATCCAGGCTATTTATGTTCCGGCTGACGATTATACTGATCCAGCGCCGGCAACTACATTTGCCCATCTTGATGCAACAACGGAACTGTCCCGACCAATTGCAGAGTTGGGTATTTACCCTGCGGTAGATCCATTAACGTCATCGTCGACTATTCTTGCTCCTGAAATTGTTGGTGAAGAACATTATAAAATCGCCCGTGGTGTTCAGGAAATCCTCCAGAAATATAAAGAATTGCAGGACATTATTGCCATACTGGGTATGGACGAATTATCTGAAGAAGATCGATTGACCGTTGAACGTGCCCGTAAGATTCAGAAATTTCTGTCACAGCCATTCCATGTTGCTGAGCAGTTCACGGGTATGAAAGGTGTTTATGTTCAACGGGAAGATAATATTCGCTCCTTCAGTGAAATTCTTGAGGGCAAGCATGACAGTGTTCCCGAGCAGGCATTTTACATGGTTGGCAATATCGATGATGTACTCGAAAAAGCTAAAAAATTAGAGGGTTAAAAGTAACTTGGGCCTCTTGCTGTGTTAATTCTGCAAAATTAGTAATAGATGGAAGAAACTGTTGGAGGGTCGATGTCCTCAGCGACCGTCGTTTTTCCATTCGACATTCGGACGCAGAGGCCTGCGTCCCTCCATGTTTGGTATTAGTATGTGTTCCGGTTGAAAAGAAGAAAATCTTTTCTCCGTGGATTTGTGACTCCGTGAGAGAAATATTCAGGACTTTTTATTTATTTTCTTACAATCGAAGAGTATTGTTCGCAAATTACCAAATGATATTGAGTTATATGTGAATTAGCTAAAATTGAGGAATTCCGAGAAATGAAAACCATTTATAATCGATTTTATATCGCTGTCCTGGCAGTGACGTTGCCGACGTTTTCGGTGCATGCGCAATTCGACATCTTTCCGAGTGCTGTAACCGGCGGGGGAGGGGAGTCGAGTAACGCCGGCTTCAGTGTCTTTGGCAGCATCGAGACTGTCGGCGGCGTCAGCACCGGTACACACACCGTCGAACACGGATTCATTCCCCAGATCCTTGGGGACCGGACGCCATACGAGGCGTTCCAGGAAGACAACTTCGATGCCGCCGACCGCAATGACACGGGTAAGGAATCAACGGTATGGGGGCCGCTCGCCAATCCGGACGGGGACAACCACAATAATCTCGGTGAATACGTCCATGGCCTTGATCCCAACGATGGCGGCGACGCGGAAGAGGGAATTTCCTCGCGGATCGTTGTTGACGGCAATAATGACAAGTTTCTGGAGATTACCTATATTCGGCGGACCAATGACCCTAATCTGAATGTTGATGCGGAAGTTTCCGGGGACAACAAAATCTGGAACAGCGGTGCCGGC
>JAJFLO010000594.1 GCA_021772675.1 Verrucomicrobiota bacterium
ATCGATGAGTTAATTATTTCCAGTTCCATACGTGAATAAAAAAAAATTCTTTATTGGTTTTTACCGCCTGGAAAGTTCCTTCCCACACTGTAGCTCTCTGTAAATTCATGTATTATTGAAGCCAAACAAACTACCTCATAAAGTTCGGAGCATTCGAGTCTAATACCCTTCATCACGCTTCGGTTTTTGCCGCATTTTCTTTTTAATTGATTGCTCGTTTTTTTTATCAAGCTGCCGCTGCTTTGCTCCTCTGGATTTCCGGGTTGGGATTCGTTTAGGCGGGGTATAATTTCTTTTTTCAACTTCATCGCGTAGCTTTTTTAGGCAGATGAACTTGTTCTGATGTTGACTCCTTGATTCTTTGCATGTAACACTAATACCACTGGGCCGATGTTTCAGACGTACTGCACTATCGGTCGTATTTACGTGTTGTCCGCCCGGACCAGACGAACGAAAGGTCTCCAGAATACATTGCCCGAGTAATTCGTCATCAGAATTCGGTAAGATAATTTTTGAATTAAATCTATCTTTGTTATCAGAATTCATAACATTGAGCTACAACTATTCAGGGGGTTCAAAGTTGAAAAAGCGAAACAAAGCCGACAGAGTGATACTTAGGGTCTGCGCAAAAAATTAATTGGTATTTCCAGTCGTTATTGTATCATTGAGTTTTCCGTGCTCAATTCTGGGTAAGAGTTGGCTTCGATGAGTACGAAAAACCACAGAAATAGTGAATTATTTCGCGAGTTTTTCAACGGAAACTAAATCAAATATTGCCCGAAAGTGAGATGCGAAAATGCCAATTATTTTTTACTCAGCCTCCTATCCTGGATTATGCATAAAGTGTTGTGATGAGAGTTATTAGATGTCGTTAAATCAATCAGTTTTGAATATTATTCGCGTGCAGAAATAGTGTTGAAAATCCGCCGTGATGGAAACTATTTCGAACTATTAGAAATTTATAACTCGTTGATATTATTTGATATAATGACTCGTAATAGAAAGTTTATGAACAATCCAGGCTAACCCGGATTTTTCACAATTTTTTGTAACGAAACGGACTGTAAACCTATAGATTCACTCAATCGAATCGAAAAACTCTAAACCAAATCTGAGCGTAAATATGTTCAACTTATTTGTGGACCGTTCCTTACTCATTGACAGAGTTTTGGGGTAAATTGTAAGCGAGTAATTTGTTTTTTCAAGTTTTTTAACCAATGATCCTTGAACGCATGCTCTCTAGGCAGATACATTGATAATATTAAATCTAACTTAGTAGAATAAGCGACAAAACCCCCTCTAAGAAGGCATCTCTATGAATCACTCTGGAATCAATTATTTCACATTAATCAGCATTGTCGGGCTTCTTTTGCTGCCCCTTTATACGTTAGCAAAAGAAGGAGCATCACATTCTAAATCAGATTACAATAATGTTGAGATCAAGTCATTTCATCTCAATAACGGTATTTATATGGTAACAGGTAAAGGTGGCAACATCGGACTATGTATCGGACAGGATGGTGTGTTTATGATCGATGATCAGTTTGCCCCTTTATCAGATAAAATTACTAATGTAATCAAAGCACTAAGTAAAAAGCCGGTTCGTTTTTTGATTAATACTCATTGGCATGCTGATCATACAGGGGGAAATGAAAAATTCAGTAATTTTGATACGCTAATTGTTGCCCATGATAATGTGAGAGAACGACTAAAGTCGGGTCAATTCATCAAGGCATTTAACAAACATATACCACCCTACCCTGATAACGCTTTACCTGTCGTAACATTTGATCAAAGTATGACATTTCACTACAACAACGAAAAAATAAAAGTCATCCATTTTCCTAATGCACACACAGATGGCGACTGCATGATTCTATTTAGGAACGCAAATGTTTTACATACCGGTGACATCTTTTTCAATGGAATTTACCCGTTCATAGATGAATCAAGTAATGGTTCAATCGGCGGAATTATTGCGGCGATTGATCATATTATCCCATTTATAAATAAATCAACGAAAATCATCCCCGGCCATGGGCCATTGGGAGATTTCGCCGACCTGATCAGCTATCAAAAAATGCTGAAGACTGTTCAAGTACGAATTCGCTTAGGAATAAAAAATGGACAGTCGCTGAAGCAGATTATTTCGCAAAAACCTCTAAGTGATCTAAACGAAAAATGGGGCGGTGGGTTTCTTAGTGAAGAGCGTTTTATTGGAATTGTATATAGTTTAATGAAAGTCAATGACCGCTAATTTTTAATACCCTGTCTATACGAATCCAATCTACTTTCCCAGAGAAAACCATAATTGACTGACATTCAGTTAATGTATCGTCTCATATTGAATATCACGCGTTGCGTTTTCATCAACTGAATAAAAATCAATAATGTCCCAGTCTTCACTTTTTGAATTGGTAGAGAAAACTAACTCCTGTCTAGCAGATTGAACATCATCGGCCTTTATAATTAGTTTTTGACTCTTTTCTTCATTTATCCCCACAAACACCATAACCTTTCCGTCTTCACGTACATTGAAACAACTGCTTGTACGACAGTTAAAGTGTTCAGCTGCTGACATTTTTGCCTGATCTACCGTCTGGGCTTCAAGTGTGACAATATTAAAGGTTCCAAGTTGTTTGAATACATAAGATTTCATCCTGTAGTATAGCCTGTTTGTGAATACTATCCAACAGTCACTGAATATGAATGTAGCATTAAAACAGAGAATGGAATTTTGAGAAGAGCCGGTTTTTTGGAGCTAATCATTTGGCTTATTTAACCACGGTACGACGACACAGCTCAGGATAACGTTTCATATTGAATATCGTTTATAGCCAGGTCATCAATCGGATATGAGGCAGTAATGTCCCAGTCTTCAAATTCAGAATTAGTTGCATAAGCTAATTCGTATTTAGCACAGATAGTATCATCAGCTTTGATAATCAATTTCTGATTCTTTTTTTCATTTGTTCCCACAAATGCGTTCACGATTCCGTCTTCATGTATATGTAGACAACTGCTTTCTCGGCAATTAAAATGTTTACGGGCGACTGCCTTTGCCTCATTAACGGTTTCAGCCTTCAGTTTAATTTTATTATATGTACCAAGTTGTTTGAATGTATAGTATTTCATATTGAATTATATTCTACGAATCTATATTAATAAGCATGAATAAAAAATTATTTAATTTTACGTCAATAATCATAATTTTATCATTATTTTCTTTGATTGGAATTGGTGTCGCATTTGGCAAGCCAAAAGCTAGCATTGTAGGAAAAAAGAAATCAAATACAAAAAAAATTTTGTATAAACCTCCATTGCGTGGAATGCCTCGCAATCGCATATTTGGTGGATCAAGAGGCAAAAAAAGCAATGAAATTTATCTCACGGTAATTGCACCAGACCATACTGGATTCACAGTGAATGCAGCTCCAAAATTATATTGGTGCAGTGATGCCGAAATTGAAAAGCCTGTAGAATTTTCCTTAGTCGATCCCAATTTTCCGCAACCGGTGATTGAAATTATTATTGAAGAAAAAGTAAAAAAGGGAATTCATGGTGTAAGTTTAGAAAATCATAAAATCAATCTCAAATTAGGGATTGAATATCAATGGTCAGTAGCCATCATTATAAATTCTGACGACCGCTCAAAAGACATTGTTTCCACCAGCCATATTCAACGAATTAATAATATGAAAGTTGATAGAAGTAATAGTGAGCCTGACAAAGAAC
Organism: Verrucomicrobiota bacterium; assembly: GCA_021772675.1. Taxonomy (GTDB): domain Bacteria; phylum Verrucomicrobiota; class Lentisphaeria; order JABSQK01; family JAJFLO01; genus JAJFLO01. The sequence goes on from JAJFLO010000594.1 coordinate 3,736, forward strand.
TGGAAATAATCACAGAATTTGCAGAAAAAGGGATTTGGTACACAATGTTTGACCGCCTTTATTTATTGTCATTGAATCACCCTGATTCAATTGAGATACGAAAACTTCTTCAAGATTCCCTTATCCAAATAGACTTGGGGCCAGTGGCTGAATTTGTGAACCAAGCAATAAAAATCAAGTAGATATAGCAGTTTACGGATTCAAGGTATCTGCCGCAGTAAATTAAAATTCAGAATTTTGGGCCTTAATTTCATGAAAATTTTACGCAAATTCTCTATTTGAAATTAATTGGAATTCCGCCTTTAGCCTGTAGCAACCATTAAAAATCGTCTAAAGGCGGAATTCCTAAACAATCCAAAATAAAAACAAGCAGGTCGATTTTTAAATATTCAATTCATCCATAATTGTTGTTTTTCAGAAGATCTCAGGGTCGAATTTCCTGAACCTTAAACGAACAGTTACATATAACTAAAAGTCATTATGCCAGCACCTGATGTTAAACGAAGACATATATCATTTCTGAGCCTCTGTGTCATTTTATTACCTTGTTTTTCTTATGCAATTATTGGAGATGCGCCGCTCATCCCATTTCTCAGCGGCTTTTTTCTTACGATTTCTTTCCTAATTAAACGACCGATTGAAACAACCAAACGTGCCGCCATCTATTCCCTAACCATTTCAATTCTTATTTCCGTTATCCTTAATGAAACATATCCGGTTGATGGTGACCGTTTTTTTATTCCTTTACCTACAGAAATACTATTTCCCTTTGTGATTTCCTGTGCGATTTGTGCAACATTTTTTAACCAATCTCCATTTAGTCTAACCATTATCCTGGTGTTATCAGCATTTTCGATGATGCTCCATGGGAGTTGTGTAAGCAATCCTACAAATACTCGATTCATCATTGAATCAGACCTGTGGAATAATCGATATTGGATATTTGGATTTTTTTTATTCCTGCAAATGACAGCGTTTTTACCATTGCTCTATTTCGCTCAAGAAAAACGGTTTAGATTTGGTTCTTCTCAGCAAAACGTGAAGAAAAAGATCGCCGTCTACCTAACATCATTCCTGCTATTAGCCGGATGTATTGTCACATCATGTGTATTTGCAGAAAAATTAGAAACGATGATGGAACCATTTTTCAATTCTGTTTTTAGATCCTATTTTTATGCCTACCGTTCAAAAATTGTGTTTGGCAACCAAGTTGATTTGTACAGAAAAGTGGCTCCCAATGTTCAAGGTTATCAAAATAGAATCGTTTTAAGGGCAAAAAGTAACTCGGCTCCCGGTTATCTGCGAGGCAGGGTTTATACATCCTATCAGAATGGCAAGTGGTCTAACCCTGATGGTAAAACGTTTACAAATCTAACACTTTTGCATAATGCGAATAAATCATTGAACGTTAATCATTTTTCTCGTGACGAAAATGACAAAAATTATAACTTGCAGAATCAAATCGATATTATTCCGTCAAAATATTTTTACAGTGATGTTCTCTTAGCCAGCGGCAATACAGACTCATTAGAAATCATTGCAGAGTCCATCGACTCAAACCGTGACGGAGTATTGATGCCAAAGGATTGGGACAAACAAGGTGCTTATACGTTTTATCGAAATAATGTGAGATCAGACAGCGCTTTTAATAATGAGAAAGCAATCATTCCAAATTTGGGGTATAATCAAATTTTTCAAAATCCAGCTCTTAAATTTGAGTTAAATAAAATTGCTACAGCATTACTCCAAGACGCAGGTATGACTACATTGAGAAAAATTCAAATTATTGAATTTTTTTTCAACACGAGTTTTGAATATTCGTTAGACGAAAAACCAGACAATAAAGCTGATCCAGTTTTACATTTTTTAAAAACATCCAAATCTGGGCATTGTGAATTATTTGCCACTGCCGCCGCTCTTTTACTCAGGACACAAGGAATTCCAACACGTTATGTTACCGGATTTGTTTGCAGCGAACCTCACCCAAATCGAGACTACTGGCTTGCGCGATTAGGAGATTGTCATGCCTGGTTGGAGGCATGGCTTCCCGATGAAAAACGCTGGGTTCTTGTTGAACCCACGCCGCCATCAGGAATTCCAGCAGGCGTTGAAAAAACCAGATTTTTCAACAGATACATTGAACATTTGGTCGTGTTTTGGAAAGAAGGATTTGCTAAAATCAAGAGGGGCTATTTCGCAAGTGCAGTTATAACTTATTTAACCAGTATACGCAAATTTATTAGCTGGATATTCTGGACTGGACCTTGGCAAATCGGCTGGGGAATTGTAGGAATCGGTCTATTTTTCAGCTATAATTTTATTCTAAAAAGACGCAAATCAAATATTTATTACAACCACTCACTAAAAGAATATCATACGTTTTTAAGGCGAATTGAGAAGTATTTGAAACGATTTAACATAAAACGTACTGATTCAATGACCGTTAGAGAAATCATTAAACTCATTGAATCCAAAAAAATTCCCAAGGCTGCAGAAATCATTGAAATTTTGGCTAACTATGAATCCATTCGTTATCGCCCTGCCCCGCCAGACAAAAAGCAGATGCTCGCATTATCTCAAAAATTTAGAGAAATAGTCGTGTAGAAGAATAATGGCTGAATTTATAAGATAATTTGGGGTTCACTTCATATTGTATTTTACTTCAAAATGCGAACAGTACATTTGCGTTAATTTAACCCAAATTTAAAAGTTTATTGCGGATAAGCCGTTGCTAGTAAAACCCATTAACACCATAATTCCAAGGCATTGTTAAAGATTAAAATCTTAGTGAAAAATTCTGAGGACCGATAAAGTACAAGTAAAGTTGTAAACTCCAACAACGCTTCAAAAATTCAATTTAGGTCATTTGTTTATTAAGTTTACCTCTTATATTCACATGAATGCGCGCATACGGTGACGCGATCTTCAACATATATATAATTGGGAATTAATATCACATTTAACTCGGAAGTAACTCGGGAACCATTAAAAATAGAACTGTAATCACGAAAATGGCTAACGTTACCAGAAAACTGATCCCAAGTGCACGCCAATTGGAATACATCAATCTCCCTTGATTTATATGAGCTTTAATTTTTGATTCTTGATCGCGTGTGGCGATATCTGAAATATAAATCACTTGAATCAAACCTATTAGCCTGGATTATGCATAAACTTTTTATTGCGAGTCATTATATCACATAATATTAACGAGTTATAAAGATCTTTGGGTTCGAAAGAGTTTCCACCACGGCGGATTTTCAACACTATTCTCTCCGAGCTGTAGGCTCTACGAGCTGGAAGCCTGCACGCGAATGATATTCATAACTCATTGGTTTCACACAATTTAATAACTCTCATCACAAAACTTTATGAATAATCCAGGCTAGTAAAGTTGGGACACTCATGTCCTCCGGCAATACCATACCAACACCTACAATTACTACGGGTTATGATACCCGTATAACGAAGTGATTTTTTTGCTCAAGTTTCGTCTCCAAAGTTTTTATAATTATTCGATAACAAAATTCTCCGCCAGCAAATAAGCTTCCGAAAAATGTTGCAAGCCCAATCCCAGAAATACTGTATAGTTTATAGTCTTCAGATTCTTTTAGGTGTTCATTATTAAGGTTCGCTTGTGGTGGTTTGTATGCGTCTTCCATACAATCATACTCCCAAAAAATTGCAATGCTTTCCTGAAACTGGCCAATTAGTTTGGAACCAAAGACCAATCATAGTCTTTGTTCCCTCGCGAAAGCCCAGCGGCATTGGCAACATCCAGCGTAATGACAGCAACACAAAAACGATAGGACTGGAGATAGGTCCCCGTACATTCAGGTGTCATATCGTCTTCGAGACTACGACGAACCATATCACCATAGTTGACATTTGCACAAGGCCGAACGAATGCCTGACTATCCAGAAGTTCACCAACTAACGTCATGCCATGCGATGGCACCTGAAATTCAGAATCATTGAACTCAGCCCCCATTGCGGCCAATGTTTTATCTGTAAACCTCACGATTTTACAGGTGTCCAGACGGGATACACCTTTTAATATATATGCGATGTGATCCGGACCAAAGGGAACGATTGCCAGGTCTGGACCTATTTTAGACATTCCCATGATCCAATCTGCAAGACCTTTTATTTCCTTGAATGGATCTTGCGCACATCCATCAAGTAAATGCGTATGGCTCTCATCCAATCCAATTGGATTAATGATTTTGGTGAGAATATAATTAGAAAATGAATGGTTGGAATTTTTAGGAATATTCAAGCGTTCATCAAGCTGCGAGATGTAGGCAATTCGACGAAACCCCTCTATTAAGGCTGAATTTGAATTCAAAACATCTGCAAGTAGGGCCCAAATTCCCTTTGGTGTATTTCCAGTCGCCGCCAACATGATGAAATCACGGTTTCTTGCCAAATCAAAAAGAAACCGTGGCATGATATACTCGTCAACGATGATGCGATCCATTTCCTCCTTACCATTTACAATCCGGGCACGAAAATCGTATGCCTGCTTCATCTTTTTTCTCCAAATCGCTGCATCCAAACCATCCGCACTAAACGTAGTCCAGTCCATTTAAGATTCCTTTCCTCATAGTGGTCAAAATTTATTTCATAATTTCATCAAACGGTAAAATAAGTATTCACCGTCTCGGATCGTTTGATCCATGTATCTTATTTTCAACATCCATTCTGCCAAAAGACAAAATTATACGAGCTCCCGAATACTTCATTCAATACGACCAAAAAACACAACTAAAGTTGTGAACTCAACATATTGAGATTAACTCATTTATATATAATATTTAGATTATAAGCAGGCACCAATGACTGTGCTAGATTAGCTCGGCGTAAGTCCTTCGGGTGTGCACGGAGCAGTTCTTGATAGAGTTTCGTTTGCATGGAAGTAAGTCGATCCGAGGATCGTCGTCTTCCACGCAAATGAAATTCTGCAAGAAATGCCCGCCCTTTGGGTTGTTTGTA
>JAJFLO010000595.1 GCA_021772675.1 Verrucomicrobiota bacterium
TGCAGCAATGGAGGGATTCAATAATAAGATTGGCTGGTTGAACAGGCAGGCTTATGGGTATCGAGATCAAGAATATTTTAAGTTGAAAATATTTGATCTACCTAATCTAAGGATCATCAGAAACCTATGATTTTTACAGATTTCCGAGAAGAACCAAAAATTTCATATTTTTTAGGCAGGAGGAGACTTTTTTGCCAAAATATTGGCAAAAAGTCTTGACGTCAGTAAGAAACTATGACTTAATATTCTCACTGATCTCGGACGTTTCATAACTTGATAGTATAGGAATTTGTATTCTAAGTTATTGAAATTTTGAATCTTATATCAAATTATAGGACATCTCGAATAAGGAGCGTGTCTCGTTTGTAGTCCCGCTTTCAGGCGGAAGCCTGAACGATGCTTCAGCGAGGGCATTCCATCATAGGAGATCGCTGAAGCTCTCCTGAAATTTCCGCCTGAAGGCGGGACTACGAATGAGCTGCAATTAAAATTATAGCATAAGAGGTTCGGAGTACAGTCCCGCTTGTGAGCAAGATTGACTTTGCCTATTGTTGCGATAAGAAATCCCGGCGCAGCCGGTTAACTTGAATACAAGATTATCCGATAATGGAATTCACTACGATATTTAATTTGGACAAATGACAGTATAATTCAATGCCACTGATATCACAATATTCTCTTCAAATTTGGACAAAAATGATCTCAATATGACGATTTTCTCCTATCAATTTTCTAAGTCCGACAGACTGCTAGTAAATTATAAATGCTCACGTGATGTAATCATACATTCTTTGCTTCTCCTACGCGAACAATTGCAAAACGTGTACATAGTGGGCCGATGATCTCGAATATTACCGTTGAGGTGATGACCACGGAAAGCAGGTTGTCGCGCAGATCGGGAAATTTTTGACTTGCGACTAAAGCCATACCCAATGCTACCCCTGCCTGTGGTAATAACGCTAAACCGGCAAACCGACGAAGAGCAATGTCAGCGTTACACATAATACCACCTATCCAGGTTCCTACGAGGCGGCCGATGATGCGAAATACAATATAACCTACACCTGTCACGCCAAGCATGGACATTATGTCTAGTCGAATGGAAGCACCTGCCATAATGAAAAATAGAATTAAAAATGGCCATTCTATACCTTCAATTGCATGAAATGGGCGTTTGTGGTGATGGCCACGATTAATAACAACTGTACCTAATATCATTGATGCAAGTAAATATGAAACCTCAAGCCAGAGAGATAATCCTCCACAAAGAAACACAATGCCAACCGCTTCAATTAGTGTAGGTTCTCCATCTTTGATGCGTCCGGTTAAATATGACATGGGAATACCTAATCCAATTCCAATAAGTAAGGCTCCGAAAATTTCCCATAAGCCAGTTATTATTGGCGAAACCTCTGCCGCCATACCACCATATGATTGAACAATTGTGAGTACCAGGCTAAATGTGATTAAGCCCCAGGCATCGTCGATGGCGACAATGCCAGACAATATTTTTGCGAATGGACCATTGGCCTTGGTTTCATGGATAACATCGGTGACGGCAGCCGGATCTGTTGCAGTAGCTACCGCGGCAAGGATAAGTGCCATCTGTATATTTACACCAATTATTATTAATCCTAAAAATACTATGACAAGTGTAGTGACCACTACACCCAAGGAAAGGCATAAGACATTTTTACCATATCGCCGCATTGATGAGACGGTAAATTTCCCGCCAAGCAGAAAACCGATCATAATCAAAGTGATATCGGTAATGACACTAAACCAATCGCCGGTATTAGGAGACAAAAAATTAAACCCTGCCGGACCAATTATCATGCCAAATACCAGCAGCAAGGTTATGCGGGGAAGACAGGTGTGGCGACCAATCAAATCTGTTAAGAGACTCGCAAGAAACAATAGTCCGATTAAAATTAGTATTTCGGCAGGATCGTTCATGAAGTGGTAGTTAGAATGCTTTATTCTTGAGTTTCAGTTTCTCCATAATCATTGAGCTGGTTTCTTCTATGGTGAGATTAGTAACATCAATGATCGGCCATTTTTTTTTGCGGTATAGTTCTTCCGCATCGCGAACTTCATGAATAACAGACGTGAGATCATCATAATCGAAATTAGCGATATCCCAGCTAGAAAAACGACGCTGGCGAATACCCGCTAATTTTTTTGGTTGAATTGTTAGAGCCACAACATTCTTTCGCCGGTGAATTGACAAGGGCTTGGGGAGTTCTTCTTTAGATACAATGGTGACATTCGCAACCTTGAATCCCCGATATCCCAGGTAAAGAGAATTCGGACTTTTTGAAACACGGCTAATACCCACGATTATTATTTCAGCCTGATTCAGTTGATCGATGCGTCTGTTGTCATCATGCTGAAAGGCAAATTCCAATGCGGACATTCTGTCAACATAACTTTCATCAACTCGATGGACTAAATTGATTTCGTTTAACGCCTTTATCCCCGTAACGTTTTCTATAAATTCAACGGTAGGTGTCGTGATATCCCAGGAGGGTATTTTTCGATTATGTGCTTCTTTAACAAGTTTGTCCTGTAATGATTTATTTATCGTAGCATAACAGATTAAACCCGACTTTATTTTCTTGAAGATTGGCGACAACTCATCTTCCGTTTCTATAAATCGCTCAATGTGAATGCAAAAACTGTCGCGGGGAAACTGGCTTAAGATAGCATTGATATGGTGTTCCAATAAATTCCCTGATGAATCTGATATTAGGTAAAGATTATGCTTATTGCCTGATTTGGATTTAGTCATCTATAATTAAATTCTATTTGGGTTGTTTTATTCGAATTATTATATCCCTGAACCGGTTTACAATCCATACTAAAAATCAACCCCTAATACTTTTAGCGCAATGGTATAGGTCAATAATACAATGAGGATGATTCCAACTATATTTAAATAAATGCCTGTCTTACACATTTGCCTTATTGAGATAAAACCTGATCCAAATACAATGGCATTAGGGGGAGTTGCTACGGGTAACATAAATGCACAACTTGCAGCAATTGTCGCAGGAATAATCAATATAAAAGGATGTAGCCCTAACCCAGGTGCGACACTTGCGAGGATAGGAACCAATGTTGCTGTTGTCGCTGTATTACTCGTGAGTTCTGTGAGTATGATCATTGTGGCTGTAACGGTCAGGACAAGTACCAGGGGTGGCAATTCATTCAATGAACCAACCTGATTGCCAATGAATTCCCCAACTCCGTTGTTCTGTATCGCTGCTGCCAAGCTTAATCCTCCACCGAATAGTATGAGTAGTCCCCATGGAAGTTTTACAGCAGTCTCCCAGTTTATCGTGAAGATCCTATTTTTAAAATCCACAGGTGTCACAAATAGTGTTATTGCTGCAATCATCGCAATGACCGGATCAGATAGACCCGAGAACGGGTAAATTCCGAAGAGTTCTAATTTCATGAGCATAGGTCGTATTATCCAGGCGGTGGCAGTGGACATGAACACAATGAATGTGATCCACTCACCTGGTTTCATCGCACCCAACTGATTTAGTTCTTCTTTGATATGTTTAGAACCGAATACAATCTTATCGAGTTTAAAGGGATATAATAAACGGGTAAGCACTATCCAGGTTATCGGTAAAAAAACGAGAACAAGCGGCAATGCGACCGCCATCCATTTTACAAAACTGATTTCGATACCCATTTGATTTTTGACATAAGAGGCAAGAAACAGGTTTGGAGGTGTGCCTATCAGGGTGCCGACTCCTCCGATTGACGCAGCATAAGCAATTCCAAGCAATAATGATAATGAAAAATTCAACATCTGGGGATCTTGCAGTTGTTTAGGAGATTCAATCGTCTCACCAGTTTGTTCTTTCGCAACAAGGTTTATAATACTCAAGGCAATAGGTAACATCATGATCGTTGTTGCAGTATTCGATACCCACATGCTCAGAATCGCTGTAATTATCATAAATCCACCGACAATATTAACCGGCTTTGTGCCGACCAAAAGTAACGCAATATAGGCAATGCGTTTATGCAAATTCCAACGTTCCATAGATAATTCAATCATAAAACCTCCCATAAAAAGAAAAATCAGCTCATGCGCGTATGAGGATGCTGCGATTCGAATAGGCACAGCGTTACATACAGGCAAAAGAACGAGCGGCAGTAATGCGGTCGCATAGACAGGAATAGCTTCACTCATCCACCAAACCGCCATCCAAACGGCCACTGCCGCTGTAATTTTTCCACTATATGTAAGAGTGCCAAATTTTCCGTTACTGACTTGGTAAGTGTCGGGTAAAATAAGATAGATGACAATTGCTAGAATCGGTGCACTGAAGAAACCAATCCAACTTAACATATTTGACTTTAATTTATGTATTTCAACTATTTTATGGTGAACATGATAATGATCTTGAGATAACATTAAAACTCTACCTGTGTTCGGAATTGTATTAAATTTGGATTTTCTTCACCATTAACATTATGGATGTCAGCAAAAATATAGTTGACCAGAAAGCGGAGATATTCATTCACATACCAATTAACGCCTAATGAAATAAGATGTTGTTTGCCACCATTAATCATACTATCATTCAGATTTAATGTGCCATATCGTAGTCCAAGTTCCCAGGCGCCTAAACCGTGTTGTCGCCCAACATTTTTATTAGGATATATTCGTCCAAATAAGCCCGTTTGTGAATTATAAGGGCGGGATTCTCCAGTGAGAAAATAGCTGCTGAATACATACCACCCGTCAAATCCAAAATTTTTCATTCCTTGGTCTCGTTCAATATGGCTGCGAATGTATTCAGCCTGAACTGAAAAAGGGCCTGCAACAAATGCTGATTCCAGTCCTAATAAATTAATGTAGTTTACATTTCCAATATCAGTATTTATTGTGTTTCCCAAAGCATCAGTAGCTGTTCTGCGGGTATCAACGGTGAATTTATTCGAAATTATTGATCCCGGTCTACCTGAATATCGAACGGTTTCATTGCTGGTATGAGGACGTCGATGAGATAGATTTACGCCGAAATGCAGTAGACTGAGATTTTTCTCTTTTTGATAAGTGTACGTAACGCGCCCCGTTGTTGAAAATCTCTCATCTCCAGCACGAGTATCATCGATCGCCTTTCCAAATAATCCAGATGCGAAGCTCCAGTTTTTGCCATAGGTGTTTATGCCGATGCCGAGACTTCGAAATGGGATCATTGTTGAAACCTGAGCTCGTTCCATGAACGTTATAAATTTGTTGCTGGTTTGGGCCTCTAGACCGAATGGTTCCATAAATTGTCCGATTTGAAGTTTGAGCGGTGAGAAACCAGAATAACCAACCCATGCATCCTTTACGAAATCATCATTTCGTATAAATTCATATTGAAACTTAAAGTCCCAATTTTTCGATAAATTACCTGCTATATAAATACGGGCCCTCCTTAGATCACTGCCACTGTCAAAATCCGTTATGTCATCGTCATATAGCGCTGCGTCTAACATGAGTCTACCGCCAAATTTTATCTGTCGTGAGTTATCATGGGAGGTAATGACCAGTGGTGAAAATTTGCGCTCCTTTACCGTTTCCCTATCACTGTATTGCATTCGCTCTGCAAGTTGTTTTTTGAGAAATTCCATCTCTGCTTCAAGTTTCTTAAGTCTCGTTACAATTTCATCAACAGACAAAGATTCTCCATTTCCGATTGCAATGAATATGATGAAAACCACTATAATTGACGATGAAAATCGGTTTGTCATAAGGAGTTTGATTTACTAAAATAAAAAATAGGAATCGGAGTTAGCCTGAATTATTCAGGTTAGGGGCCTGATTGTGGGAGGGGATAACGCTTTGTACTACTATCCCTAATAATCTTGTTTTTTTAACGGGATGCTTCACAAGATAGTTTACACTTTTGAGTATGCTGTGATAGAAAATGCAAAAAAAAATAATATCGAATATCGAACAAGGAATGTAGAATCATGAAGTTTTTTCCTTCGTCATTCATAATTCCTTGTTCGATATTCGATATTCAATTTAAATGAAAGGAATATTTTTTTAACAAAAGTGTAAACTACTTTT
>JAJFLO010000596.1 GCA_021772675.1 Verrucomicrobiota bacterium
TCTCTGCTCAAATAAGCCGATTAACTCAATTTTACATCTCAGTGAATGAAAATTCACTTTCATTGTGAAATTTTCTCTAATCAATTTATTATGAGCGAGTTAAGTGCTCTCGCGACGAATCGCATGAATTAATCAGGTTAGTGAGACTGATTGTAAGTTTTCTATAAGGTTTAGATGCAACTATATGTTTGGGGCCTTGTCCAAAAATTAAAATAAATAAGGAGATCTAATGAGTATTAACGTTCAAATTAGAAAAGAGGAAGAACTTCCCCGATTTTTGGAAATTCATAACTTTCAGGTCGATGACCTCGGTGATGGTGTATACCGAGTTGTCAGAGAAACTGAATTACCAGTTTTTATAAAAGTGTCAGAATCCACTATATATTTTGAGCTTGATTTAGGAAATGTTTCGGAACTGGCCAGTCAAAAATTTTATTTCAATTTGTTAGATCTGAATACTGAAATATTACCGGTAAGTTTTGGTATAAACAATTCAAATCCAGATGACCCCAGGCTTGTGTTGGTTGAAACGCGTGAGACGTGTCATTTGAGTGATGGCCAGTTACTGAGTGTATTCGATGCGATTGAATTAGCCGCAGATAAGGCTGAGAAGCTTCTCACTTCATGTATCAATGAAGGTTAAGTTCATTTTAATATTTAATAGAGGAGTCTAATTATGAGTATTTTTTCTCGAATTTTTAAAGTAGGGCAAGCGACATTAAATAAATTGATTGATGGCCTGGAGAATCCAGAGAAAATGTTGGATCAAGCTGTCAGAGATAAATCCCAACAGATTCGCGACGCAAAGAAATCTATTCAAGAATGTATTGCGACGGAGCGGCAAACCAAGGCACAGATGGAAAAGGATAAAACCGAAAAGTTTTCCTGGGAGCAGAAAGCAGAGGCAGCGTTAAAAGCGGGGAAGGAAGAATTAGCTGTAAAAGCGCTGACCAGAGCAACAGAACACGAACAAAAAGCAAAATTACTGGAAAGCAATTGGCAGCAGCAACGGACGAGTGTTGATTCCCTAAAAAAAGATATCTTGAAGTTAGAAGACGAACTTGCTGAATTTAAAAGAAATAAAGACTTTATTATTGCGCAGAGTAAGGCCGCTGATGTAAAAAAACAAATCTATGAAGCCAAAGCAAAAATCAGCAATAAAGATACATCAGATGATCTTATGGCTCGATTAAAAGCGAAGGCAGAACGGACTACCTATCAAGCTGAAGCCGCTGAAGAATTAGCAGAAACGTTTGAAGGTGGAGATAGTTTGGAAAAAGAATTTAAGGAAATTGGTGGTAGCGGTGTTAATGTGGATGTTCAAAATAAACTAGATGCAATGAAAGCAAAATTAGGGAATGCATAAAGCGTGACCGAACGTATTCACTCTTAAAAGAGTTTTAAGAGTAAGACAGACCATAAAAATTATTTGTTTTATGCTCAAGAGGTTCTCGTTGCTGGAGGGGTGATGTCCTCAGCGACCAATCCCGGTTAATTATAGGATCACAATCGTTGAGGACATCAATCTTCCAGCAATTTTCTTCCATCAACAATGGCTATTAAAGACGCGGCAGGGTAAGCGGACGTCGCTCCTTTGAACTGATACCAATTTTCGCAATTTTTATATGACTGATTCATTAGATATAACTTCCCGAAATCCCAAATTTCCTTTAGGAAGACAAATACTCCTAGATTTATATGACTGTAATCCAGAGTGTCTTAATCAGATCGAGATAATAAAAAAATTGTTAGTTGATGTTGCAGATTCAATAAACGTTAATGTTATTGATTCAGCGTTTCATCAATTCGCGCCATGTGGTGTGAGTGGTGTTCTTGTAATCTCTGAGAGCCATATTGCAATTCATACCTGGCCGGAATTTGGATATGCCGCAGTTGATGTGTTTACCTGTGGGGATAAAATAAGTCCAGAGTTAATTCAGGCTGAAATCAGCCGTCGTTTTGGCGCTAAACGATCTGAGAGGAAGATTATTCATCGTGGACATTTATCGTGTTCAATCTTAAAAAGTGAATAACATTGGTGATACAACATGTGTTTTGCTAAAATCATCCATGTAAAAATTAACGGAATGGATGAAGTCAGTAAAAATTTCAAAAAGCAAATCTCAAACAACAAATAAATCCCGATAACTAATCTGAATAATTCATCAGTATTCTGCTGCGAGCCCTAATCTTTGCTCAAATAAGCCGATTAACTCAATTTTACATCTCAGTGAATGAAAATTCACTTTCATTGTGAAATTTTCTCTAATCGATTTATTATGAGCGAGTTAAGTGCTCTCGCGACGAATCGCGTGAATTAATCAGGCTAAGATCAGAAATTTCAAATCTTGCTAACATGATTTTAAAGGAACATCGACTTGGCAGCACGCAAAACTGTTTCTGTCATTAAACTATTTGAATTTGTAATTTATTTATAATTTTGATAGTGCGATTTGGAATTATGTGAACGGTTTAGTCATACCCCTGTTCAATGGATAACATCGATAAAATAACTAAATATTGTCTGGATAATTTTGGTGATTTGAAAAATCAGCTTATCTCACAGAATCATGCATCTGAATTCGAAATCGATTTTGAAATAACCTATGTATTATTTTTGGCGTCCCATATCGATGGAGAATTAGGTTACAGTGAAAATCAATTTTCAGGTAGCGTAGGGGATTTTCTTGGGTGGTCAGAATTATATGCGTCGCTCTTGACCAGTAAGGTCCTTAAGCAGCCATCATATCATATTGAGCATTTAAAAATTGCTGATAAGCATAAGACGTTTGGTTATACCCTAATTAAATTAGCATATTCTATGGCCTTGATTGATGGTGATCTAAATATAGATGAGCGAGCATTTATTGGCAACCTCAAAGATTTTCTTTTTGCGGACTCGAATGAGATTTGTACAAAACTAGAGACGGATATCAAGAACGTTTTTGATGGAAAAATGAGCAACTTATCGACTGAACTTGAACAGAATGACTTAGATGACGGTTCGGTTAATATTCAGGATGAAGACGTCAGTTTAGAAGTCTGTATGGATGAACTTGACGGTTTGATTGGTTTAGATGACGTCAAAGATGAAATCAAAAAATTAGTCAGTTATCTGAATATTCAAAAAAAACGGCGTGAATTGAAGTTGTCTTGTACGAATTTGTCGTTGCACATGGTATTTACCGGAAATCCCGGGACAGGAAAAACGACTGTAGCACGATTGGTTGCTAAGATTTATAAAGCATTGGGTTTTTTGAAAAAAGGGCATTTAGTAGAAACAGACAGAAGCGGACTCGTCGGTCAATATATCGGACATACTGAAATCAAAACATCTGAAGTCGTCAAAAAGGCCCTCGATGGAATACTGTTTATTGATGAAGCTTATAGTTTACATAAGGATTCGGAGAATGATTTCGGGCAGGAGGCGATTGACACTCTGGTAAAAAGGTTGGAAGATCATCGAGATCGATTAGTCGTTATTGCGGCTGGATATGAAAAAGAGATGCATGAATTTATTGATTCGAATCCTGGCATGCGATCCCGCTTTAATACCTACGTAAATTTCTTGGATTATTCTCCCAAAGAACTGTTTAAAATTTTTGCATTGATGACTAAAGAAAATGATTATCATCTTGATGACAGTGCATCTGAAAAATTATTGCAGGTATTTAAATCAGCAGTTGAAAAAGCCGGGGCCGGGTTTGGTAATGGCCGTTTTGCACGAAATTTATTCGAGCAGATTTTGCGTAATCAGGCGCTTCGATTAACTGAAATTGATACATTGACAAAAGAAGATTTGATTACAATCAAGGCACAGGATATCCAGTCGTCTGTTTTGGATTAATTCGTGTTAGATAGCAAAGTTTCCAATCGCATCAATAAACTCATTTATTTCTTTGTTTGAATGTGCGGCAGAAATAAAACAGACTTCAAATTGAGACGGGGGTATGTAAATTCCTTTGGTTAGCAAATGATGAAAAAGTTTGGCATATTTCTCGGTGTCACATTGTTTCGCATCATCTAAATTGTGAACTGAATTTTCATTAAAAAATAGTGTAAAAACACCATTTAATCTACTGATTCTGAATAATCCATCCTTAAATTGATCAGTCCCCATTAATCCAGCAATTAGGGTCTTTGTTTTTTGTTTTATGATTTCATAAACATTACCAGATTTGAGAATTTTTAATGTTGTTAAGCCAGCTGTTACTGCAACTGGGTTGCCACTAAGTGTACCTGCTTGATATACGTCTCCTATGGGCGATAATTTGTCCATAATGTCGGCAAATCCAGCTAACGCTCCGATTGGGAGGCCACCGCCTATAATCTTTCCTAAACAGGTAATATCGGGCGTTATGTTGCACAGGGTACCATAGGTGGTTGGGCCGAATCTGAATCCAGTGATGACTTCATCGAAAATTAGAAGTGCCCCATGTTTTTCGGTAATTTGTCTTAAACCCTCCAAAAAATTTTTCATTGGTTTTACAAGACCCATATTGCCGGCAACAGGCTCAACTATTATTGCGGCGATTTCAGTGGCATGTTTTTTGAAAATTGATTCTATAGCGTCGAGGTTATTGTATGGAGCGACAAAGGTGTCTTTGATCACATTGTCAGAAATTCCTGCAGATGAATGGATTGCTCCGGTTAGTAAACCACTTCCTGCTGATACGAGCAGGGAATCTGAATGGCCATGGTAGCAACCGTCAAATTTGACGATTTTTGATCGATTGGTATATCCTTTAGCTAATCGCAAGGCTGTCATGTTTGCCTCTGTTCCTGAGTTAACTAATCGAACTTTTTCAAAATATGGTATTTGATCACATAGGAATTCTGCCATTTCTACTTCGATTGCAGTGGTGGCACCAAATGTGAGTCCGTTTTCAGCAGCAGTCTTAACTGCGCTGATCACTTCAGGGTATGCATGTCCCAGTATAAGCGGCCCCCACGATCCACAGAAATCTGTTAAGACTTGCCCATCTACAGTAAATAATTTGCTGCCAGATCCTCGTTCAATATGAAGGGGAGTTCCACCCACAGAATTCCAGGCGCGTACAGGACTATTGACTCCACCAGGAATAACATTATTTGCTCGTATTGAAAGTTCTTTGGATGTCATATGTTATAAGTTCTGAAAGGGTTTGCTGATTGATAGTCGTCGTCGGTAATCAGTTTTTTTAAGTAGCATTAATTTTTCTACCCCGATACCCGAATAAAGTTTTGGATTATATTTATTAAGCACATTGTGGTCCCTAGCCATTAGGTCACACTTTTTGCATGCAAGGGTTTATAGTTCCGCCTTCAGTCGGGCTTTTTCTCTTTTTAACTACCCGCCTAAGCCGGAACTCCAAACTAACTAACTTCAAGTTAAAAGTTTCGTTTATCATTAATCGACTCAGCCTTCCAAGCCGAAAGTTTCTTCTTTGAAACTTAAACATTTTTACGCATAATTCTGATTGCCGGATAAGCTGTTTGTTGTTAACTCCGGACCTCCCTTTAAAATAGAGAGGTTATAAATATAAGAAACTATAAAATTGCCGGACGATCATGCTTGTAGTTAAGCGAGTCATCGCTGTTCTTTTTGGTCGCTTAAAAACGCCAATAACTTGGCTCACTACAAACAACCTATTGAAGTTAAACGCAAATAATAAATCATAAAAATCCGAGCTGTTTCTTAGGAAGCTCGGAGGTGTAAGAGGGAATGAATCGCGGACAAGCATATATTACAGCTCTGACGAGCTTAACTACAAACGGGCCTATCGCCCATTCTGAGTTTCTTATTAATATTAGTCGTGGCCGCAAAGTGGGCTAGGAAATCGCTTCACTGAATCCCGAAACCTGTTTTCCTCCTTAACATACTATATATGTTGTTTCCATTTATTGGTATCAAATAAATCTATGGCACATGCATTATGAATTGCACATGTCCGGTGACTAATTGAGTTTTTGACGGAATTAGCTAATTCACCAAATGTTGTGTGATATCCATCTGGAATAAATATCGGATCAAATCCAAATCCGTTTTGTCCGGCGGGTTCATGGGCTATTGTTCCACGAACTTCACCTTCAGTTGTGGCGATAAGACCACGTGGTGACGCAAATGCAAGTACGCATACATAGCGTGCACCGCGTTCAGAAGTATCCCCTAATTTCTTGAGGATTAAATCATTTTTGTCAAGATCACTTAAGCCTTCACCACCATATCGAGCTGAATAAATCCCGGGTTCTCCATTGAGTGAAAATACCTCCAACCCTGAATCCTCTGCAAAGATATTTTTACCAATATGAGACGCAATTTCAATAGCTTTTTTTATGGCGTTCTCTTCAAATGTCTTGCCGTCTTCAATAACATCTGGCAGTTCGTAAATCTGACTCGCATTTCCCACCGAAAAATTAAGAGCAGACAATATGGTGTTAAACTCGATAATTTTGTTATTATTGGACGTTGCTGCAAATAGAGTCATCTGGTTTGTGAAAATCCTGGGTCCAATTTATTCTTCGACAAGCTCTCTTGATTTATCTTTTCTATGAATATGCTTGTCCTTCAATTTGCTGAGAAATTTTCTTAGCTGCTTATCCGTTTTTTCAAGGGCGTTATCTATTGATTTACGCTGAGAAAGTTCTTTTGATTTTGCTTCAATGGAAATATTTTTGCCATGTAGAATAACTTCTGTATAAAATAAGTTTTTCTGATGATCTAGCACAACTCTGGCAGAGGTTAGTTTCTTGTATTCACTCTCTATTTTATCCAGTTCATTATAGATATACTGTTTTAAGTTTTCACCCAGATTCTGATGTCTTCCGGCAATAATTTTTTCCATAATTTAATCCTTTCTATTCTGAAAATTGAGGGCCTAAGTATACTTCTTTTGCTCTTTTATCATTTATTAAATATTCTCGATCTCCTTCACATATTATTTTCCCTTCATAAATTAAATAGGCACGATCAACTATTGCTAAGGTTTCCCTCACATTATGATCAGTGATGAGTATGCCTAACCCACGATCTTTTAAGTTTTCAATTAGTTTTTGGACATCATGAACTGCTAATGGATCGACACCACTAAACGGTTCGTCTAACATGATAAAACTTGGGTTTGTCACTAAAGCACGTGTTATTTCCAAGCGCCTGCGTTCGCCTCCACTCAATGTATACGCTTTTTGTTTTGCAAGAACCGTCAATCCCAATCCATCAAGAAGATGTTTAAGTCTTGCTTGTCTTTCTGTCTTTGAGAGATTCAGAGTTTCCAGAATACACATTATATTATCTTCTACAGTCATTTTTCTGAAAATTGATGGTTCCTGAGATAAATAACCTAATCCCAGTCTTGCACGTTTGTACATCGGGAGATTTGACACATCCCTATCATTGAACATGATACTCCCTGAGTCTGGTTTGACAAGGCCGACGATAAGATAGAAACTTGTTGTTTTACCCGCACCATTTGGGCCTAAAAGCCCGACGATTTCACCATGGCCTATGGTAATATTTATACCATTAATGATTTGTTTGCTGCGATATGACTTTTTCAATCCGTTAACGGATAAAAGATGTTCACTCACGTTTGTCGTCTTCTGCTTTGGGTTTTGTAAACAACTTATTCAAAGGATGATCGTCGTGATCACCTTTTTTTATAACTAAATGAACCTGTCCGCCCTCTGTTTTAAATTTTCCTTTATCTCTTGAATAAATTATTTTCTCCGCACCTTCAATCTGATTATAACCTTTGATCAGAACGGGATTATTTGAAAGGATCACGTCACCTTTAGCAAAATCATAAACCGCTTTGCCCCCCACTGCCTCATTGTTGTCAGAGGATATTTTTACATTGCCATCCGCTTCTATTTTTTTTAATTCATCGTTTTCATCAAATTCTACAATTAATTTGTCGGAGTACATCGTTAGCTTTTCATCCTCGATTGTGACATTTCCAAGAAAAATGGCCTGCTTTTTATTTATGTCAAAGTCCAGACTATCGGATGTAATATCTGTGAATAATGATACAATTTCCTTTATCACCTCTGTCGTTGTATCTGTTTTACCCTCGGCTGCAGATAGTTGGCAGACGAGAAATAATCCAGATGACATTGATACAATAACATATGCAAGATGTTTAATGTGATTCATAGCACTCATTGCCCAAGAAGGTTATTATTATTCTTGAATATCCTCATTTTTACATTATTTCTGATAAAAAGGTGCTGTTTTTCAAATAATAGATCAAAACCAACTCCGTCAATAGTGAATGACTTACTGCGTAAGTGAACTTGCCGGTCGCTACTGCACACTTTTTCTATTTGGTTTAAGGTACACTCTGGGCTAAATAAACGCATGTCACCAGCATTTTTATTAAATAATGCCTGCACTTTGCTTAGCGTACCGATATTTCCAGAAAATATTGCCTTTTTTCCGCTAATGACATAATCTGCCCCACCTAACTTAAAATTATCTATTGCGACTCTTTCATCAAAAAAGTCGCCGTCCGCAAGCGATGGTAGAATAATCAAAGATGCGACGGTTACGATTAACCTTATAACCTTTTTAATTCTCGTCCCGGTTATATTTTGTGTCGTTCTATATGTACTGCAATTTGAGACCCAACATAAAATTTGGTGCCTCATGGATTAATGTCCTGGCTGTTTTCTTTGCCAATGTTGAGTGATTGAGATTGATAAGATCGAAGATAATTCATGACTCAATTTTTTCGCGATCTTCTACATTTAAGTAACGTTGCATTGCGTCGTCCCATTGACCTTTTTCTTTTAGAAGTTTTACGATTAATTCTCTAACTGCTCCCCTGCCTCCAGGTAAGGTTGACTGCCAATCGCAAAATGCTTTAACTTCATCTACTGCATCAGCAACACATGCGCTCAAGCCTGCTTTCCTCAACACCGGAATATCGACGACATCGTCTCCGACGTACAAACACTCTTCAGCGGTCAAATTGTTATCTGCTAATAGTTGATCAAATGCGCTAGCTTTATCTTTTTTCCCTTCATATAAGAAGGATAAATTAAGTTCTTCAGTTCGCTTTCGTGTCGCACTGTCAGATCTTCCGGTCAATATACCAACCTTATATTCCAATCTAAGTGCCATTTTAATGGCATGACCGTCTTTTACATTAAAGAGTTTTATTACCTCATTGCCGTTATATCCGAGAATCCCATCAGTTAAGACACCATCAACATCGAGTATTATGGTGTTAATCTGCTTAATTTTATCTGAACAAGTCATGAATTTTTACTGCCTGAAATAGTGAATTATGGATTTCTGAAAGCGGGATCGAATTGGGGCCATCTGATTTTGCACTTTCTGGATTTGGATGTGTTTCAAGAAATAAACCATCTATTCCGATCGCAGCTGCACCGCGAATTAAATGCGGAATAAATTCTCGTTGGCCACCGCTGGATTTTCCTTGTCCGCCTGGAAGCTGAACGGAATGGGTTGCGTCAAAAATAACGGGTACATTTAATGATCGCATGATGACCAGTGACCGCATATCAACAACTAGATTATTGTAACCGAACGTTGTTCCTCTTTCTGTCAATAATACTTTTTTATTGCCGGTAGAAAGTACTTTTTCCACCGCAGATTGCATATCCTGCGGCGCCATAAATTGCCCCTTTTTTATGTTGACAGTGCATTGGCTTTTACCCGCTTCTAACAACAGATCAGTTTGCCGGCATAAAAATGCAGGTATTTGCAGAATATCGGCAACTTGACTAACAGATTCGATTTGACTGATATCATGAATATCCGTCAGTATGGGAACAGATAATGAGTCTTTGATATGTTTGAGAATTTCCAATCCTTTTTCAAGCCCAGGGCCTCGAAAGGAATCAATGCATGTACGATTTGCTTTGTCAAATGAGGCTTTGAAAATGTATGATATGCCTAACTTATGACATTCATCTTTGAGTTTTGTGGCTATTTCAAGGCACATGATTTCGTTTTCAATGACACACGGACCTGAAATAACCAGTAGAGGTTCCCCTGTTCCGACACTGATCGAATCTGAAATTTTAACGCTAATATTATTCATTGGCTTAAATAGGGTAAATATGCTTTTTATATTCTGGATTGGCGTAATCTTTGTTCAACTTTTACAATATCTTCTGGAACATCGACTCCTATTGTATCGTTTTCGGTGATCATTACTGAAATTTTAACCCCATGTTCTAACGCACGCAGTTGCTCTAATTTTTCAGCACATTCTAATTCTCCCTGAGGCCATTTAACAAATTGCATTAAAAAAACCGTTTTGTAAGCGTAGATCCCCCAGTGCTTTAACGGCTGTACAACATTAATGTCTGTGTTCCTAAAATAAGGTATTGCCGCTCTGCTGAAATATAAAGCAAATTTATCTTTGTCTACAACAACTTTAACGATATTAGGATCCAGGTATTCACTATCACTTGGACAGAATGGAACCGCAATAGTTCCCATCTCGACATTTTCCTGTTTTTCCATGACGCTAATTAATTCATTGATTACTGATACAGATACCAACGGTTCATCTCCCTGTACATTTACGACGATATCTGCTTCCACGTTATTGACAACCTCCGCAATTCGGTCACTTCCCGTTGTATGATCAGGTGATGTCATAACCGCATTACCCCCGAACGAGTTAACACATTGTAGAATCCGATCATCGTCCGTCGCGACAATTGTTTCAGATACATTGGTAGCCGACGTTCGTTCATAGACCCACTGAATCATGGGTTTGCCTTCTATTTTTGCTAAAGGCTTACCAGGAAAACGCTCGCTGGCGTAACGAGCAGGTATAACAGCTATGACACGTTTAGATTGATTATCCATTTAGACGGTTGTTCAGGGTTACAAATTCTAATTTAATATAGAGTATGGGTATGGGTTTATGATTGGTGGGCGATCTAGGATTATATCGACTAACAATCTTGCCGATGCAGGAGCCAACAGAATTCCGTTTCGGTAGTGTCCTGTATTGATGTATAGGTTACTAATATTGGGAATCTTTCCAATTAAAGGTATTTCAGATTCTGAAAATGGTCGCAACCCCGACCATTGGCGGACATTTCTGCAATTTGATAATTTTGGTATCAGGTTAATCGCGAATTCTTTCAGTGTATTAAATCCTGCCTCAGTAATATCTTTATTAAATCCTGTATTCTCTACGGTACTGCCGGATAAGACTAATCCATCTTTTCTTGGTATTAAATATAGCTCATTTTTTAATATAATCTGTGAAAATAAATTTTTATTAGATTGAAATGAAATCATCTGTCCGCGAATAGGGGAAATTTTTATATCACAGAGTTCCTTTTTGACTAAGTTTCCACTCCATGCACCACTCGCAATAATTATGTTATTAGCAAGATAATCGGTATTGTTTAGTTTTAGGCCTAAACATGTACCTTTTTCGATTATTAGATTATCGACCAGAGTATGTTCTAAGACAGTGGTACCTTGCCGTATTAAGTAAACTTTTAATGCGCTCAGTAATAATGGATTTCGAATTTGACATATATCAGGTAAAAATAATGCAGATTGGAATACTCCATTTAAATTTGGAGCAAAATCGTATAACGTACTTTTACTTAGACTTTCTATGTTGATGTTTTGTTTTTTTGCCCATGAAATGCAGCGGTCCGGTTCATCTGGGTTAATTACCAACATTCCACTATTTATTAGTTCCGGGTTGATAGGTGTTGAATTTATCAACTCTTCAACTAAGATAGGGTAAATTTTTTGTGACCATTGTGCAAGATCTGAGACAGATTGCTGCATTAACCAAGGTGAGAGTGCTGACAAGATACCGCCTCCTGCCCATGAAGACTCATTTCCAATTGCGCCTTTATCAACTATCAGGACACTCATTTTTGATTCAATAAGTTCTTTTGCAGTCATCAGGCCAATGATGCCGCCGCCAATTACGATAGTGTCGTATCTCATGATTTTTGGATATAGTGGAATATACCTATACGTTTATTAAAAAATGATGGATTGAAAAATAGAATGATATGTGTGGTGAAAAATACATTTATATGAGGCTCATTATACTACAATGATTTATTATGGTATAAACCCGGTCTTCGAATCTTTAAATTCAGAGAGGATGCCGGATACAATTTATATAGTTAAATCCAAAGATAATTCTGCGATAAACTCTATAATCCAATTGGCTGAAAAAAAAAATATTCCAGTGATTCGGCAATTTGATATCAATAATCTTTGCCGATCGGATAATCACCAGGGAGTGTGTGCGCATATTAAAACATTAAATGAGAATAATTTATTCCAAACGGAAGTACCAACGAATAAATTTATTATGTTTGATGGCATTCAAGATCCACATAATTTTGGTGCAGCGCTGAGAGTTTGTGAGGTTTTCGGGTTCAACCATATAATTTTTCACAAGGGTAATTCAAGTGGACTAACTCCGACAGCAATAAAAGTGTCAGCGGGTGCAGCATTCCATCTTAATTTATATCAAACAAACCTGAATTCGGCGGTAAAAAGATTAAAATTTCTTAACTTTAAAATTTGCATCTTGGACAACAATAGTGAACAAAGTATATACGAAACAACATTTCCGGAAAAAATATGTTTCGTGATCGGATCTGAAAATAAAGGGGTTCGGTTTTCAATAAAACGACAATCGGATATTGGTTTGAAGATTCCACTTTTGGGAAAAGTGGATTCTCTTAACGTCTCGTGTGCTCTATCGGCTGTTCTAGCAATATATAGGGGTGTCAGTCTAAAGTCTGGGTGACGGGTAATTCAATGAATTATAATTCTGGAGGGCTGCTAACAGTAGAGTTAAAAGGCTGTGACTCTTGGAAATATGAATTTTATGAATGGTAATGAATTAGCCTGGATCATGCATGAAATTTTGTGATGATAGTTATTAAATTGCGTTAAATCAATGAGTTATGAATATTGTTCGCGTGCAGGATTAGTGTTGAAAATCCGCTGTGGTGGAAACTATTTCGAACCTGTAAAACTTTATAACTCGTTCATATTGTGTGACATAATGACTCGCAATAGAAAGTTTATGAATAATCCAGGTTAGATTAGAACACACTAAAAATCACTTCAATGTTAAAGAATAATCGCTTTTTCGCTTTTCCCAGACAAACCCAGGGTCAATCACTGGATCATAACGACCTGGTGCTGAAGAAACAAAAAAAGCGGTGTCATATACACCTGCGCCTGTTCGTGCCACAATCATAACAATGCCATTAAAAAGTCCTACAGTTGGTGTTGCTAAAACGCCGTCATTTTTAAAGGTCAACATAAGCTGCCTGGGTAATTCAACCCAACCTGTCGCCACATTAATCAACCCTCGAAAAAACTTTTTTCCCATGGGATCGAATATGGTTTCAAAGGGAATTCCATCATAATCACCCGAAAGTGAATTTGATTCTTGAGCATTCAATTTGGCAACACGTGCCAGCGAAAAAATAATAGAAAAAATGAATAGCGCGGTTAGATAATTTTTCATGGTCGATACCTGCCCATAATTAGGTTTTTATTAACGGTTAGAATTATCTCGTTGTTGTCATAAATATTATCAACAATCAATTGATTGCAAATCGACTTTTATAAGATGGCCTACTTAGCAAAATACACAATCCCATTTTTGCTTGCTTCTTTCACCTTCGAATTTCATTTTGAAATAGAATTGAGGTTTATATTGCGTTTGGTGATCTAACTGGGACTATTTTTCCTCATTATAGGGAATTATTTCCCCATTGAGTACCATCATTGCCGAATTTATCATTGTCGGAAAAATAATTAATAAAATAGTTATAAAATATTTTTAATAAACTAATTATGAATAATTTATGGTTTTTAATATTTCCATTTTGAACCTTTGGCATGGACTATGCAATTGCTCAACCCGATATGGCAAATTAAATAAACCAGACCATATCATGATTTATTAAAAATATTTGAAGAAAGGAAAGTATATGAAAGCGTCACTAGATTTTTCCAGAGATTTTGTTCTGGAGATAAATGAGGAAAATCGTTGCGTCATTAGCGAGTTAAAACCGGAAACGATTTTTAATTTTCCCCAGGGAATTCCCGCTTTTGAGAGCACAAAAGAGTACGTATTTTTGACAAACGAAAATGTTCGACCTTTTATGTTCATGCAAGCCTTAAATACATCCAATTTAAGTTTTGTATGTATCGATTCATTTCTGATTTGTCAGAATTATGAGGTGCAGATTCCGGAAAGTGTTGTTGAATTTATAAAATTGGAACAGCCGGAAGACGCCTTGATACTTAGCTTTGTTACCGTAAAACCGAAAATTGAGGATATTACGGCTAATCTAATGAGTCCGGTTGTAATTAACATTAAAAACCTGATGGGCCAGCAGATTATACCTGAAGAAAGCCGCTACCCGGTTCGCTATCGTATTTGGGAATCAATTGAGGATAGTATATCAGAATTGAAGGTTGGATAGTTAAAAACTGGCATTGAAAATGCTGCTAAGGCATTGCGACTTTAAAAGCGTTGTGTAATGACTTAGAGATTTATTAATAAAGTATGAAAGGTGATAATAAAAAATGTCATTTGAGGGAATACTTAGTGATTTTAATTCCACTGCTATAAGCAAAATGATGGCATTAACCCATGATCGACAAAGGGTAATTGCTAACAATATTGCTAATACCAATACTCCGGGATATATTCGTCGAGACTATCAATTTGAAGATGAACTTGCCCGAATTTTGAAAGCAAAGGATGCTGACGAGGTGAAAAATTTAAAAGGATTAGTTGTTCGTGACTTATCCGATGAACCTCGATTAGACGGCAATAATGTAAAATCAGCTAAAGAAATGAATCTGATGATGCAAAATGGTATTTTTTATAATCTTCTTTCAAAAGCCTATAACACTCGATTAAATATACTTAGAACCGCAATATCACAGTAGCACGTATAGGATATAAAATGGCAATAGAATTAGTTCCGGCAATTGAAATCAGTTCAAGTGGATTGCAAGCAGAGCGTATGCGCATGAAAATTGCAGCGAATAATTTGTCCAATATGCATTCCACGGCAGATTCAAATGGCCAATTATATCAACGTCGTCAAGTCGTATTTTCTGCTATTATTGGAGATAAGATCGCAAATGGAGCTCCGACTCAAGAATTGAAGGGGGTTGAAATTGCTGGTGTTGTTTTGGATTCGCGTCCACCTCGAGAAAATTATGCACCTTATCATCCGGAGGCGGACGAAAGTGGCATGGTGAAAATGCCCTCAATATCGCCAATCGAAGAAATGTTAGACATGATTACTGCAACACGGGCATATGAAGCAAATTTATCTGTCGTCAAACAAAGCCGTGATATGGCCAATAAAACAATAAATTTGGGACAGGGTGGCTAACAATTTGATAAGTAAGATAGATAATGAACTTACTTTGGCAATGCTGTGAGGGATTAAGCCTTAAAGTTGGATTATAATCTAATATTGAATTAATTATTTTTAGCAAGAAAGGAAAGGAAGGAAAAATGAGTGATGCTATAACAGGGATATCGGCAGAATCTCTTCTTCAGGCTACAGAACAGTTAAAGGAATCTGGCTCTGAATCACGGATTAATGATAGAGCGCCCGAATTTCAAGAGATGCTTAATAAGTTGATTACGGAAGTTGATCAAGCTCAGAAAGAAGCTGATCAATCAATCCAGAATCTTGCATCAGGAGATCCAACCAGCATTCAGGATGTTGTGATGAAAATGGAAGAAGCAGATTTAGCCTTTAAGCTTATGAAAGAAGTCAGAGATAAATTAATTACTGCATATAAAGAAACAATTAGCATGTCCTAACCTGGATTATTCATAAAGTTTTGTGATGAGAGTCATCAGGTTGCGTAATATCAATGAGTTATGAATATTATTTGCGTGCAGGAATAGTGTTGGAAGTCCGCCGTGGTGGAAACTATTTCGAACCCGAAGAACTTTATAACTCGTTGATATTATGTGATATGACGATTCGTAATAGAAAGTTTATGAATAATCCAGGCTAGATTCTTCTTTAATAGCAGAATGTTGAAGATAGAATCAAACCTGAATCCGTGAAGGTTTTCTTTGAATGTAGTTGAGAGGCAGTAAGTATTTAGCTGTAGTGACTACTGCAACTGCTTACTAACGAAGCAAATGCATTTAAAGAAAGCCTCCGCGAAGTGGCGACATATTGCTAATTTGTA
>JAJFLO010000597.1 GCA_021772675.1 Verrucomicrobiota bacterium
GAATATCGAACAAGGAATTATGAATGACGAAGGAAAAAACTTCATGATTCTACATTCCTTGTTCGATATTCGATATTATTTTTTTGCATTTTCTATCACAGCATACTCAAAAGTGTAAACTATCTTGTGAAGCATTCCGAATTTTACAGGTTTTTCGAGCACTTATCCTATTTGAGAATGGTTATAGAGCTCATATGCCGATGTATCTGTCAGAAGGCAAATGAACAGCCATCCTTTGCGTCTAAAAATTAGCCCCGCAGGCAGCCAATACCAATCACGATTTATTCCCTATTGCTTCAAATGCTGATAATTGATAAGTTTGCCATTATTCGCAAAAATGAGTGTTATAACAGTTTTATTCGTTATGTAATGAGAATATCCGGGAAATGTCTTAAAATTTTGCCCAAAATCACCTCTTTCTGAACCAGGAACGACTGTATGCTGCTCATAATCAACCCACTCGTAAGTCCATGCTTCCTGATTTTGAGCCAATTCTTTTCGTACGGGTTCTCCAAACAATACGAAAACCTCTTCCCGGGTTGTAATTCCTCTTTTGAGAATACCATCCATATTCTCAGGTGACAACTTAAGCTTTTGTTTTGCTGTCGGTGCCTGACACGAATTAATAAAAAGACATAGTATAATTTTGCCAAAGATATTGATATAATTGATATTATTTATAATCTTGTGCTTCATGGGTTTTATATATTCAATATTAAAAAAGTATTTCTACAATGAGCCGACGTTCTTCTGAAATTAAAGATAAAGTATTTGCTTTTACGAAGCAGGAGAATTTACTAAACGATATATCAATAATTTATATTGGTTTTAGCGGTGGATGTGATAGTACTGCTCTTGTGGTTCTTTTTAAAGAAATTTTCAAAAATATCAATGTCGTACATTTCAATCATGGAATCAGAGGAAAAGATTCAGGCGGTGATGAACTATGGTGTAGAACATTCTGTAAACAACGCGACATTCCTTTTGATTCAATTCAACTAAATGTTCCTACTAACAGAATGCCTTCCGAAAGCATTGAAATGGCGGCACGTCGATTGAGATTGACTTATTGGAAATCACGAGTTACCAATCAGCCTGGTACGGCAGTCATGCTCGCTCACCATATTGATGATAAGTTTGAAAATTTTTTTATTCGATTGTCACGGGGTAGTAATAGTTCAGGATTAACTGGATTAAGGAATATATCTTGTGTTCAGGGAGTAACATTTTTGCGACCACTGCTCTGCCTTGAAAAGACTGAGATTATTGAATATTTACATGCAAATAAAATTTTTGATTTTAGACACGATAAATCGAACACCGATCTACGATACAAACGTAATCAGATACGCCATCGTATAATCCCCCTATTGTTAGAATCAGGTCTGAATAAAAAAGGATTACTTAACAGCTTAAATTATATTGAAGGAGATGCGAAATATCTGGAATTATTAACGAACCAACAACATGGCGATTCGACGCGATTAACGATAAAAGACCTTTTACATTTAGATTTTGCACTCTGGCCAAGAGAGTTAAGAATTTGGAAAAATATAAATTGTGGTAACAATGCCCCTATTAAAGGGTCCCTTTTAAAAAATCTAAAAAAATCACTAACTCAAAATGTGGTGCATGGTGCTGAGTTTGCATTAAGTGATACACATAATATAAAAGTCGATCGCGACCACCTTATCTTGCAAAAGAAAGAAATAAAAAAATGTGGTATCGACTATTGTTGGGATTGGATTAAGCAAAATACACTATTTATACCTGAATTATGCGTAGAACTAATCGCCAAAAAATGTGACTACTCCAAAGATTTAAATTTGAATGAACATAATTGCCAATATTGGAATCATAAACAAATTGGATCGCGTTTACATATTCGCCAACGGAAGCCTGGAGATAGACTCAGACCGTTCGCCATCGATAAAAATATTAGAGTTAAAAAATTAATTGCGAATGCAAAACTCTCTGTAGAAGAAAAGCAAAACCTAATTATTATATGCAATAATAAGGATGACATTCTCTGGATACCATTTGTGAGACGATCAAATATTGCAATTGTAACCCCTGATACACCAAAATTGGTAAAGATAACGTATAATAAATTGAAATAAATAATTCATGAATAAATTCAAGAATTTACCCTTATCTCAAAATTTAAATACAAAACTGAATACTAAATGCAATTTGGATTGTAAAAATGTGTTGTCTTTGACGTGGATCAGACTCTTATCCATAAATCTAAGGGTTGATCTTTCGATCCTTCCAATTTTCATATTTGTTTTGGCTATAACGGACATACCAGCTAAAGCTCAGAATAATGAATCTACTGAAATTATCGACAAAAAAACAGATATAAACGAAACCAAATTATCTAAAATTTCAATTCCCGAAAAGCGAGTGGATTATGGTGACAATAATGGACTTGATTATCGAATAAAAGGTGATCAAGCATTTAACGATTTTTTTTATGACATTGCAGAAAATATGTATCAGAAATATCTAGATCGAGCTGACGATCAAGATCACATAACGGATGCATGCATACGACTAGTTAAAAGTCTCATTAAACAAGAAAAATTAACCCAAGCTAAAGTCCTTTTGGAATCTGTTCATGACCTATTGGGAAAAAATCATCAATCGGATCCTGCAAAACCCCAAACAAAAATATCGTTATCGTCTAAAAATTCGTCAACAATAACGTATTGGCAGGCACAATTATTACTAATTAACCATAATTTTAATGGAGCTGTACAGTTATTTACAGAAGTTATTGAAAATACTGACTTTGAAAAACTAAAAATAAATGCGTATTTAGGACTGGGTGAATCCTATCTATCACTTGGAAATTGGAACGATGCTGAATCCGCCTATAACCAGGCGATCGAAAATCTGATTGGAGAAGAATCTCTTTACCAAGCCCACCTTGGATTAATAAGAATTTCAATCGCTAAAAAGAACTTTGCTCATGCCGACGATTTAATCAGCTCAAATTGGGAAAACGCTAAGGGGAATTATAGGAATAACCTTAGGATTCTTAAGATAGGATCATTATTATCTCAGAAAAAATGGAATGATGCTTATTTAATTTATATGGCCACGTTTTCTGACAGTAATGAACACTTACTTCACGAGTCAAATTTTGGAATAATTCGCAATTTAGGCTTAGGCCTTATTGACGAAAAGTCCTTTAAAAATGCAATCACGGTATTTGAACACATGCTTCCGTTACTCAGAAATGAAAATCAGAAAAAATGGATCTTATTGGATTTAGCAGAAGCAACCGATAGCATGGGCGACAAAGAGAAGGCCATCAATCATTATTCTACCTACATAGATTTGTACAAAAGCGACAACCTAATCTCTAAGATTCAACTTAGAATCGCTCAATTATATGAAACTGATGACCAGCAATTGGACCAGGCACTGAATTTTTACATAATGGTATATGAAAATAAAGACAATTCTGCGGCATATCGTTATCAGGCAGCACAGGGAATTGCCTGGATTCACAAAAGGAAGAAAAATTTTGGTAAATCAATTAAGTATTTTTATGAATCATCTAACTTGGACGTGAAAAATATCGAAAAGGCAAAAGGAATATACTATGCCTCTGAAATTTATTTCTTGACTGAAGACTTCAACAACGCCGCTATTTATTATTTAAGCGTCGTCGATCAATATCCGGAAAGCAAGTTTATCATGGATTCTAGATACAAATATGCTCTTTCTCGTTATAAGGGAAAACGATACCGAATGGCTGCGGAAGCATTTTCAACCTACTTGGAGAAATGGCCTGAGAATGAAAATAGTGAAGACGCGCTTTTATATAGAGGGATTTCACAGCGCATGGCAGAGGACTACACTGACGCGATAAAATCATTTCAACAATTCACCAAAACTTATCCAGAATCAAAAAACGTAACCCAGGCATATTTAGAAGCAAGTCAATCAGCAGCAGCAGCCGATATGCAGCCGGATGCAATCAAATTTATTGATCAAATTATTGAAAAACATAAAACGTCAAAAGATTACCCGTATGCGTTATATAAACGAGCCTATTTGAAACTCTCATATGGGTATTATGAAGATGGCCGAAATGACAGTTATTCCTTTCTCAAACAATTTGCAGATTCCCACCCGAAATTATCCGCCGATGTTTACCTGTGGTTAGGTGATCATTACGCAAATAATCAGGACTATAGTCAGGCAGAACAATTGTTTCTGGAAATAGTGAATCGATATAAAGATTCACCATCAGCACCCCTAGCGCTTTATGAAGCTGCAAAAGCGTCATATAAAAACAGTAAGCTTTTGGATCAGGATTATAATAAAACGCTAAAACATATTAATCAGCTTTTGACCGTTTACTCAGATGCAACAAAACGAATATTAGCACAAGCTGAGTTTTTACGCGGGGACATAGCATCAATTACAGGCGATTTTGAAGAAGCAAAAAAACGGTTTAGGGCCTGTTCAGAACTCGTACCACGAACAGATTTGCATTATGCCGCACTGGGTCGTCTAGCCGAATGTCACTATTCCGAAGCCACAACTAACGAAAGTCCAATTGAAGAATATCAACAGGCCCTGGCTTATTTCAATGAAATAATCAATGCCAATACTGTTAGTAATTCCCTCGTTGAATTGGCTCGTTATCGAGCGGGAAAAATTTATGAATTTCTAAAACAGCCCGACAAAGCAATCGACGAATATTTTCATATTTTTTTCAAATACGACTATGATTTGCGAAATCACAAAATTAATGATTGGTACTACTTCGCTCGATCAGGCTTCGACCTAGCCAGGCTCTATATGGGAAAAAACGAATATACCTCCGCCAAAACCATTTATAATCGTTTAGCCAAAGCAAACATCCCCATATCAGAAGATGCACTACTAAGAGCCCAGGAAATCGATAGTCAGTATTTGAAAAAATAAACAGTCATGTATCCAACCATGTTTCATCTCATATCAATTAAGCTGCATTCCTTAAAATACAATGCCTCGAAAAGACTGGTCCCACATATTGCGGAATAATTGAATTGGTATGATTATTTGATTATCTTAATTCATAGTATCAAATTTTAATTGCAGTATGAAAAACTCTAATATTATAAGCAATATGAATGAACATATACTTGAACGACGGCGAAACTATATCCGAAAACAAAATCATCAAATTACGCCTAAAGAACGACTTGATCGCTTTATGTCAATCCAAAAAAAAGCGTTCTCTTTATTGATGAACTCAACAACAGGTTACAACAATTTCATCAGACGCAATCATCATAATCGAAGAAGACAAAAAGAATGAGTTTTGAGACTCCATTAGACATTATCGAATTGCTTAAGTCTCATAAAGTACCATTCCTCGTAATAGGGGGAGTTGCGGTAAATTATCACGGTTACATTCGAGCTACGGAAGATGTGGATGTGATCTTCTCTCGAAATCCAGACAGCGAGATAAAATTATTAAACGCACTGCAATCATGTAGCGCATCCTGGATCAGCAATGAAATCGATCCGAATACAGCAATTGAGAAAACTGTACCTGTAAATCTCACTTATATTCAAGCAACTCATCTCATGATGCTAACAACTACACACGGATACTTGGATATTTTTGATTATGTACCCGGCAATCCGAATTTATCGGTAGAGAGGCTTTTTCAAGACTCTGAAGAACTTGATGGGGTCAAATTTATATCGTTAATATGGCTTAAAAAAATCAAAAAAGCAGCAAATCGGCCAAAAGACTTTGACGATTTAGAAAACTTACCTTGATCAGGTAGATTCTCACAAACATGGAAATCATTCACAAAAACAGAATTGACCGCTGAAATACTCCCCTAACCTGATTAATTCATGCGATTCGTCGCGAGAGCACTTAACTCGCTCATAATAAATTGATTAGAGAAAATTTCACAATGAAAGTGAATTTTCATTCACTGAGATGTAAAATTGAGTTAATCGGCTTATTTGAGCAGAGA
>JAJFLO010000598.1 GCA_021772675.1 Verrucomicrobiota bacterium
GGTCCAATCCTTTTCCACCACTACCGCCTGTGAATTGCATCCCCGGTGCTCTGGTCGAAGTCGGTCCGACTGCTCCGTCCGGTATCGGTATTGCCTCTCCTTTCCCTGTGACGACAAAGTCTGTCTTCATCGCCTTCTTTGAGGCCTTCTTATTAAGATTAGATCCCTTCTTAATTATTTCTGCAAGTCGCTTTAATCCAATTTTGGTAATGTCACCAGCAATTGGTATTGTTCCAATAACTCCTCCAGCGACTATAAGTCCACCAGCTAAGATATCTCCTTTTCTAATATCATCAAGACCTACAACAATATCAATAACATCTAAGGCAACGCCAGCAGGGGTCGCACCTACTACTAGATCAGCTAATATTGGCCGGTCGGCAAGTGTTGAAATGATGCTATTATCTTTACTTTTTTGTAATGTGTTTAGGGTGATTGGCTCGTTAAAATCATTCAATGGTATGGTGTTACGGACAATATCATTGCCAGATAATGGTGTACTTACCGTATCAAATCCTTCCGTAGATTTAAGTGTCGTTATTGCATCAATTTGTTCAGGTTTGATAGGCGACAGTAAGCTCTCTTTAACGATGTTTGGCATAGGCAACATGGACATTGGTTCGAAACCGTCTGGAGTGAATCCAGACGGATCACTATAAGAAACGGGGTTGTTTATGACGTAGGCATAACGATTATATGCCTGAGAATTTGTTGGCTCTGGTAATGTTGGATCTGCACTTAACATGCGACCGATATTAGGGTCCTGTATCCGGCCGTTCATATGAACGAGACCTACAATATCTAACATCTCATGGCCAGTATAGCCACGGTCTGTCACTGGATCGTCTAGAGGTTGTGTTAGTGTTGTCCAGCTATTAGCATTTCGTCGTTTTCCCCACGGATCGTAGCTATAATTCTCCTTAATCGATCCGTCTTCAGCGGTGAGGAGGGAAATAGAATCTAAGCTCCCTCGATGGAAGTAATGTCGTTCGACGGGGTCTTCTGAATGGTGGGTATATTCTCCGACTACACCTACGGGTGAATCGATAAGAACACGCGTTTTTAGCTCACCGTCCTCAAGCTGCTCCTGTTCCATGCGATTACCAACATAGATCTTGGTACTAATGCCTGATCCTTTTGTGATGGTTTGTTTTATACGATGTTGATTGATGTCATAGTTAAAGTCTAAACGATTGTTGGCATTATTGATTTGCAGGGGTTTATCGAAAGAGGTCCAAGTAATAGCATCGCCATTTCGAGTCGTAATATTGCCATTCACATCATAGGAATAGGTCGAACTTCCTGCCGTCGTTACAGCGTGAGGACCGGCATTATTTTGCTCGTATGTATATGATCCCACATCAGTTTTTGAGACGATATTACCGGTTTTTGAATATACCATTGAAATGGCTGATTGACCAGAAACCTGGCTTTTGGTAAGTCGATTTAGGTCATCGAATGTGAAGGATTCGCTCAGGTTTATATTATTATCTGAACGGCTCGTTAGGTTTCCCAAATTGTCGTACTGAAATGAGAAATGCTGAATATTATTAAATGGTCCTGAATCCGAACTTGAGATGCCAGCTCGAATTGCATCCAGCCGTTGTGTCTGGGGGTTTAATATTCTTGTTGTTACGATTCCATTACCGTATGTATACTTAAATGGTCTATTGTGGTCGTCATATTCATTCGGTGTCCACCAGACATAGCCGTCAGTATCAGTGATATTGCTTATATAACTGAAGTTGTCATAGTTATTGATAATACCATAAGAGTTCCAATAAAAATCATGTCGATGTTCGAATCCCATCAAGGTTTTGGGACGCCAATAGTAGTCAGTCCGCGTTAAACGACTGAAATTATCGTATTCGTTTTCGGTGTAATACCATTCATCATCGATTTTATATAATTCCAGAATCAATCGCCCGAGAGTGTCATATTTATAGGTTTTATTATACCCTCCTGCTCCAGATTCTCTTTTTAGTGCACCAATATGATCGTATGTTCCGGTCCCATCGTATGTCCAGGTACTCATGCCTTCTGGAGTTGTGCGAATAATCTCTCGCCCTAATAAGTCATATTCTTTCAGTGTTTCTTGACCTTTGGTGTCAGTCTGTTTTGTCATTTGTCCCAGTGTATTATAGTCATAGGTCCACTCTCCCATATTGGGGTCGATAATCCGAGTGCGATTTCCTCTGATATCAAATTCTATAAGGGTTTGGTTATTTTCTGCATCGGTAACCTGGATAAGGTTACTAAACGGATCGTAAACAAATTGAGTGGATTGGTTTATTGAATTGTTAATTTCGATTAGTTCAATTAGGTCACCTCTGCTATTGGTGCGTTGGATACGTGATTGGTGTAAGCCGTTAAGATCATTAATTTGTTCGGTTGTCAAGCCGTTATAATTGAACTGCTTAATTATCCCTTCGGGGTTTGTTATTGTTAGTGGACGGTCGATTTCATCATAAGTATATGTTGTCCAGTATACGGGTGAATTGGGGAAATAGGATTCTGATTGTTGTTTGAGATTTCCGGAAGCGCTAAATTCTTTATCAGCATAAACCTTCAAACCATCGCCATTTATATCAATTTGTCTAACTTTTCGATTTGTCGAATCGTAGTAAACGGTTATGGGGGCCCTTGCTGATTCTGTTGTTAGAATTTTATAAGCTGCATTTCCAGGCGCATCTGCATCGTTTGCCAATGTATAGTCAATTAACGTGGTTTTTAAATCTGGTAAAGTTTCACTAATCAAGCGTCCAAATTCATCATAATCCCAGGTGATTGCCAAGTTATTCGGATCTGTTTGTCGAGTTACTACCCCTAAACCGGGATCGTGAATAAAAGTAGTTTCGTGGTTTAAGGCATTACGAGTAGATATCACGAATTGTCCGTAGGTATCAAATGTATCTGATTTTACAGTTCTTGTAATAATTCCGGGTCCACTTGTTGACGACGTCTGCACATTTCCGAATGAATCATAAATATAAGTCTGAATTAGTTCAAGCGTCGCATTATTAGGTTCGATGGATTCGGTTAAAATCGAACCATTTGTCATATTATATGTGAAACTTCGCGTACGAGTTTGAGGTGATAATCCGGGAACAGTGTTTATCGCAGTAGAATACGTCAATAGACCGATTATCCAATTATTAGTATCATTAGCATAGGTATTGGTTAATGATTCAGTGATACCATCGCTATAGGTTATGGATTGGTCGGTTTGATTGCCAAATGTATCGAATGAATTTGTATTTGTTATTGTTACAAAAGGAAGAGATGGTGAACCCATTTCCCATCTTTCTGTGACCGTTGTTTTTATAAATGGATATGTTACAGTATTTCCAGCATCCGTATGAAGAAATTCCAGTGTATTGGTAATTCTATTCATCAGTTCACCGTTCGGCATACCGCCACTCAAACCATAATAATGTTCAGTGCTGCCGATCATTCCGATAAACGGAAAATCTTGTCTCAATATATGGATTTCGGATACGTCATGTTGAATATCATAGGTTTCCATAATTTGGAACCCTAAAAAACCGCGACCTAAAAGATGAATTCTCGCATTGGCATAAGAATAAATGCTATCATAGAACCCACCCATGCCGTTATCCTTCGATAGGCGCGAAACAACTGGCATGGATTTTTGATAATTAACGATGGGATAACTACCATCGGAACCTTTTGTGTATATATCATTATTGGTCAATAAGTCATAAGAAAGATTAATTATTCGCCCTGTACCGGTGGTAAGTTTTGTGACGAGGTCATATCCGAAATCAGCAGTCAAACAGGTCTTTGTGCTTGACGCTGATAACGGTTGTTCGCTTGTTGACAGGATAACATCGGTTAAACCGTCTCCGTTGAAGTCGCCACTGTCCCAGGCAGCCATCGTGGATGCATTGAATCCTAATGAAATTTGGTGTTTGGTGAATGTACCGTCACCATTAGAAATATAACTCCATACTTTATCTTGGGTGTTGTTTAATATTGACGGAATATGACAATTATCACGATTAGTTTCTGCAATCATAAAATCTGTTAACCCATCGCCATTATAGTCTCCCTGTGAGATGACTTCTCCATACTGAAATTCAAAATCTAAATTATGTTCAATTTTCTCGAACCCATCACCAGTACTGAATACCGTCACGGCTTCATTTTCTGTGCCTACCAGTACACTTTCGAAGAGGTGGAAACTTAAAAAATCAGTCAACCCATCACCATTAAAATCACCGGTAACTAATGGGCTCATGCTAAAACTACCAAACCCACTCCCCATAATATAATCATAATCGCCATTTTTATTTGACATTACCCGACATGTACGCGAGTCTTCAAAAGATACACTTGGGTGCCCAAACGAACCCCAGGCTGGATAACAACCTGTGTTATACTTTTTGGCAATGAAATAATCAGTTTGACCATCACCATTGAAGTCACCAAAAACTGGCGCATAAAATGAACCACTATCAATAAAGCTCGGCCAATAAATATCATTTATTATAAATGTTCCATCACCATTAGAGATATATTCAGCCAGATGATTATTTCCAGAAATAATCCCTCCGTGCCAATTTGCGAATCGTGTCATCAAAAAATCTGAACGTCCATCGGCATTAAAATCACCAACACCGGCAATTCCTATACTAAGGCCTTCCCAGTCATACAGATGTGCTTCGACTCCGGCCGGACCGCCGAATTGAATGGGAGCGTAGGGGAGAGGAATGGAAGTAAATGTTCCGGAGCTATCTGCTTTGGCTAAATGAACATAAATGTAAGGGCTTGTCGATCCAAGGGTAAGAAGATCGGAGAAACCATCCCCGTTAAAATCACCTACAGCCTGACTGTTTATCCATATACTATTTAAACTTATGGCATTAGGCACTGTTGTAAATGTACCATCACCATTGGACAGCAGTGTCTCGACACTTATTATGCCTGAGCTGCCTGCAGGCACGATTGTACTCATGCTTGCCACTACGAAATCAGTTAATCCATCCCCGTTAAAATCACCAGAACCCAGCACATTTGACTGCCCGCTTAGATCAGTGATTCCAGCACTTACAGCTTGAGATTCATGGTTATATTGCAAATCATTATTGCGCCATTCAAAGGTTGTAGCAGGTAGACTATTTATGCCCTCAGTATTATTTTCTACTCCGGCAAATTCTTGTATTGAGAATAATTGACTGCGATCTGTCACAGGGCTGTATTGATATGACATCTGATAATGACGTATATATGCACCGTGTGCTTTGACGACAATTTTTGCTAATCTCTTGCTAAGCTTTATCGGGCGTCCGGCAAAATAACGGGTTGGTATATCATCACGGATTTCATATTGGAATTCAATAACGTTGTACGGCGTAATTGACTGGGCATTATTTCCTGTATAGCGAATTTCTTTTACTATGCTCTCCCCCGTAGTCTCATTTTTTTCATAATGATACGTCATATAATTTCCAAATCGATCCATGACCTTACTAATCGACCAGATTAGGACTTGGTTGCTATTTGCGCCAATACCATATAGTTTCGAGTCGTTTGTGTTGCCAAATTCTATAATTTGGTCCTTTTTATTCCAAACTTTAAAATATTCGACTATATCTGTGCCTGATTGAGGCGTGCCATGGGCAACAATTTTTTGAAAGCTATCGACTTCAGTCCGATATTCCGAGGATATATCCCCATAATTACCAGTAACGACCATAAGTCGTTCACTATTCAAAAGATAACGATCTGACTCAGAGAATGTGACCGGAGCGCTAAAACCATCAGGAGTATGTAATGCCCGGCTTCGTGATATGGTTGATATGCCATTGATATTCCAGCCGGAACCAAGTATTCCATCTTTTCCCCTATTGTTGTAACTCAATACAAGTTTAGGTTCCATCTCATTTGTACCAGGTGAAACTGATAGGGGGATGCTATATGTCGCTGACCCCAGGTTATCGACCTTGATTTCTCCGGGTAGGGTCCCCACTTTTTCGACAGCATTTGTTGGAAATGCAGCCATTTTGATGAGAATTCCTAATACACAAAATAGTCTTATAACCGAATTTCTATCCATTATAAAGTTCCTTTTCTTTGATGAAGATTTAATTGGTGCAAGATGACATCCACTTATTCATTTTGTTTTGCTGGTTTAATTTGACCAAGACGCCTTCTACGACTATCAACCATAGTTGCTACTATTTTTCTATTTTCTTTAGATTTCGGATCACGGACAGCGGGTTGTCGCATGGATGCAAAATCCTTCCAGAAATATGGTTCTTTTCCTTCTGGAAATTCGCTGTCGGCATTGTAAACGGGCGCCAGATTATCGTTGCGTGGCACTGAAGGTTGGTTGTTTTGTGACTTCATCTGCGGTGACCGTAGTGTTTTTTTACTTTCAGATGTTGAATATGTGCTATCCTTGCCAGCTGTTTTTGCAATAACTGCCTTGCAATCAACCGGTGAAGTCCCCTGGCTATTGGTCATATATCTATATAAAGAGACAATTCCGATTCCAAAGATTACCGCAATGGCAACCATAAAACTTCGATATCTAAATTTGAACATGATAAATTATCCTTTCTTTTTTAGGAGTGTTTGGCCATTCAATTTCAAGATTTGGGATGTTTACATATAATCCCCTAACGTGGTTCTGGATGAGGTCCAATAAGCACAGGGGTTAGGTGAAGATCGGGTTCGTGAACTAGGTTATAACCAACTTGTTGTGTTTTAATAACCAAATCTGCGCCACCTTCAGTGGCAATAGCACTATTTATATAATACAAATGCCAAAGGACTTCGGAAGCATCAGAGTAAGATAATGGATCAAGATCACGAACTATTTCCCAACCGTCTTCCAACGAATCTCCGTCCGTATCAGCATTATTCGGATTAGTGCCAAAAATGGCAATTTCATCGTCATCAGTGATGCCGTCAGAATCAGTATCAAGAAAAACTAAAAATGTATTGCTGACTCCTATATGGCCGTTGGCGTCGTCAGCAGTCAGACTAATATCTCCTGAAGTATTGGAAATTGTGACTTGTCCTGACCAGGAACCATTATTAAACGTTCCCGAATCAGAGGGAGTTATAGCAAATGATTCACTGCCAGTTTGTGCCCATTTTACGGTATTGGCCAAAATACGATCCATGTCAGTATTTATAGTATAAAAGTCCGATCCAAGCATTATAACATGTCCACTGCCGACATCTCTGGAAATAACAACTCCCTGTCCTGAACTCGCAGATTCCAGAACAACCGTTCCGTCTGTTGTTGAATATTTATGCATGTAATAACCATAAAAAGACGACGAGATCCCTTCAGTCAAGGTATGGTCTAATGATTTTGAAACTGTTTCTGAACCAATTGTTAGTTTTGTTAAAGACATTAATCCACTTTCTGTAAGAATCCGATGTTCGTCTTTAGAGTAAGAGCATACGATCACAATTCCTCCATTATTAACAAAATTATTTAAGACCGACGACCAAGATGTTCCCAGGTTAGTCAAAACCGATTCATTTGCTAAATAATTCTCCTGTTCCGGAATTAGAAACACATGTTTACCGGCTAGCTCCACAGACAAGGTCGACGGGTCTGTGGTTGTCGTACTTATTTCGTTATAATCGGTAAAATGATTTGAGATCGCAGTCAACATTTTCGGATATTCGCCAGACGTTGTATTTGTATCTGCATAGGCAACAAATGTTAAGACTTCGACTGTTCCCACAAACAATCCAAGGTGCCCCTCTAAATTGACGGTTGAATTGAAACTTTGGGCGATGTCACCATCAGGATCTCTTGCAGTTATATTTGTCGAAATTGGTGCCACGATATTAAAAGGAGAATCAATTGTTTCCCAGGAAAAATGTGAAACATCGTTATCGAGTACTGAAATGATCTTTGTTTCGCCACTAATTCCGGCACCATTGGCAGTCAGTGTAACATTTTGTGATCCATCCGAGTCGGTATCATCAAATATGGTTATATTGAATGAGACCGAAGCTTGCCCAGCAGGGATGGTCACGGTAACCGGGGTAATTAACTCGGTTATATCGCTTGAGTTCAAGTTTATTATAAGATCAGATGGTAATGGACTGACAATTGAGGCACTTCCCATCAAAAGCAACACACCATCCCCTTCTTTGACCGTCTCAGGTACTGACAGTGAAACTGGGACGACTGACGGGACACTTAAAGAATAAGAATTACCTCCATCGCTTGTAAGAAATTCGATCACACTGTTAGACGAAACGGATGAGGCCTGGTTATAGGAATGTTTTACCGCAACTGTACCCATACTGTTTTCTATACCAATGGTCGCGCTGCTGCCATCCGCATATGATCCGTTCATACTTCCATAGAGAAAACGGATGGTACTAGTGCTTTCCTCTAATTGTATTTCAAAAGAATAATCAGTGCCGGATGGGTAATGTGTGACATTGCGCCATTCAACAACAAAAATTCGATTCGGCGATAAGCCGACCGTTTGATAGAATATATCTCCTGTATTGGCAGGATTTAGATCGTCCCAAAATGGTGCGATAATATTATTAGGCGACGAAGTCGACGGTATATTCTGATTGCTGTATGTGCTGTAACCACTGCCAAAACTGATATATCCATTGGTACTTATATATAACGCAGAATATGTATTTCCATAAAAAGGAAAATTAAATCCAATTGAGACAGATTGAGAACTATCATCGCTATTTGTAATGCTTGACGCGATTGTTGATGCATTAATATAGTTAGCACCGATACCACTACTGCCGTCGCTAATAACATTGATACTAAAGGTTTGATTTAGGAGAAAATTTGTGTTAGTATCGCCAACATTAAAGTAAAAGCTGTCGGGTATCGTGCCATTGCCGTTATGCGTATAAGTGATAAAACTTGAAAAAATATCATGTTGTGTAAATACGTCATTGATGCCCAAAGGACTGGTATAATTAAATAGTGTCCCGTACATCGGAAGGCTGGCTATTTTATATAGGATTATATCATCGTCGGTTTCTGTATCCGCTGCGCTAAGTTGATCAAGGATAATAGTACCTGAGGCCCCCTCAATGACGGTTAGTGGCTGGTTCGCTGTTATAATTGGACTGTCATCATCGATTGGTGTAATATTGATGGTAAATGTTTGGTTCGGTAGAACGTTACCCTTTAGATCTGAGAGATCAAAGTTAAAACTGTCAACAATCGTATTACTATCGTTATGGGAATACGTGACAAGATTAGCTATGATATCTGCCTGGGTAAATATATCATCCAAATTCAAGCCAATTCCATTTCTTAGCAAGGTACCGTTTACTGGAAGATTCGTCAGTGTATAAACAATGCTGTTATCATCAGTTTCGATATCTGAAGAAGAGAGATAATTCGTCGTTATAATTCCAGTATCACCCTCGTTAACCGGTAATATTTCGTTATTAACCAAAGCTGGATGAGTTGTGTCAATATTAAAAACATACGCCGCGCCACTATCAATACCGTTACCGTTATCAAGATGGCTGCCAACAACGATTCGATCACCTGAGACTGAGACTGAATAACCGAAATAGCTAATTGCAACACCATCGGAGGCGGTAAGTTTGGTTTCGTTCCACTGACTGCCCTCCCAGTCATAAATGTAGGCCGAACCACTATCAAGACCATTGTCGTCATCAGAATAGCTACCAACAACGATTCGATCACCTGAGACTGAGACTGAACGACCGAAAAGGTCACCTTCGGCACTATCTGAGGCGGTGATTTTGGTTTCGTCCCACTGACTGCCGTCCCAGTCATAAATGTAGGCCGAACCGCTACTATAACCGTTATCGTCGTCTCCAAGGCTGCCAGCAATAATTCGATCACCGGAGACTGAGACTGAAAGTCCGAAAAGGTCAGATGCAGCGCCGTCCGAGGCGGTAAGCTTAGTTTCATTCCATTGGTTATCATTCCAATCATAAATATAGACCGAACCACCATCAACACCGTTATCCTCATCAAAAGGGCTGCCAATAACGATACGATCACCGGAAACTGAGACTGATTGACCGAAATTGTCAGATGCGGCACCATCTGAGGCGGTGATTTTGGTTTCGTTCCACTGACTGCCGTCCCAGTCATAAATGTAGGCCGAACCGCTACTATAACCGTTATCGTCATCCCAATAGCTGCCAACAACAATACGATCACCTGAGACTGAGACTGATTCACCAAACCAATCAGATGCAGCGCCGCCCGAGGCCGTGATTTTGGTTTCATTCCACTGACTGCCGTCCCAGTCATAAATATAGATCGAACCACTATCGGTACCGTTATCATCATCCTTATAGCTGCCAACAACAATACGATC
Organism: Verrucomicrobiota bacterium; assembly: GCA_021772675.1. Classification (GTDB taxonomy): domain Bacteria; phylum Verrucomicrobiota; class Lentisphaeria; order JABSQK01; family JAJFLO01; genus JAJFLO01. Next base: position 10,344 of record JAJFLO010000598.1, read on the forward strand.
ACCGGAGACTGAGACTGATTGACCGAAACGGTCAGATGCGGCAGCATCTGAGGCCTTGATTTTGGTTTCGTTCCACTGACTGCCGTCCCAGTCGTAAATGTAGATCGAACCGCTATAGCTACCTCTATCGTGATCATAAGGGTGTCCAACAACAATACGATCGCTGGAGACTGCGACTGATCTACCGAAATTGTCAAACATTGCACCGTCGGAGGCCGTAATCTTATAATCTTCATTAATCGCATAAGCAGGGAAAATTAATAGTGACATTAATAAAACCGTACCAATAAATTTATTTAAAAATCCCGTGAGTGGTAAACCTTTTTGGGCTGCTGACCTAAAAAAATGCAATGCGGTTGAACAAGGTACTTTCATGTTATTCTCCTTTTTTCAGATTGGTTTTCGAATTTTTTATAGGGTTTACCTGCCTGTATAACAGATGAACTTCATAAAGCATTGAGATTTGATAGTGTAACAGAAATAAAACGAAAGTGGACAACTTGGTATCACACGTATTTCCCATTCGTCTTTTTGTTATTAATTCTCTCACAAAGGTGTGAAGTCACAATGAATTTTAAAAAACACCCACAATTTGTAGACAGAACAATACTTGGGTAGTTTTGAAATTTATATTACCAATTCAGTTATTTTTGATCCCCACTTTCTAGCAGATTATTAATCCCACAATCTCTTTTACTTTTTAAAATCATTATAAATTTAGTTTTAGTCAACTGCCTTTTTAAATTATGTTTCTAATTTGAGACATTTAAATATGTTTTTACTTGAGATACAAAACAATTTTGCCCACGGATTTTCACGGATGAAAACGGATGAAAAACATCAATAGTCGCGCTGCTCATCCGCCGTCGCTCAAGTAGCTATGGCGAGACTCGTGCTGAAAGAAATTCGCCGCAGCGAATTCTCTCTCAGACTCTTTTCTTAAAACATTTATATGCGATAGTGAAAAATATCGATGTTTATTCGCCTAATTCATGGGCATTTCTGTTTTTTCATGTACTTTACATTACTCAACTGGTGCGTCCGAAGATGTTCGGCGACACAGTTCCCTACCATATGCTACAAGTGTGTGCTATTATTTACGGAAAATGCCAAAGGAAAAAACACCCTATAACCTATATCCGTTGCAGAATTCAAAATCTTATGCGGATTTTGATTTTTTTTTTATTTTACGATGCATAAATATTTTTTTACGCGAGATGAAAGACAATTTTGCCCATGAGTCCCACAAATTAACACGATTGATTATTGTTTATTTGTTACGGCAATAAAAATGCATTAATACTCGCCAAATAACGTTAAAATGAACATGCACTCAAATGAATTTGAAATGGTATTAGAATGATTCGTGCCAAAGTATCGTATCTGCTAAGATTAAGCTTAAAAAATTATTAATACGCTTTTGCTATGATGGAGTGAGTCCGTATTCAAAATGTGAGTGGTTCGGGGGATGCTTGAGGTTGAGGTCAAAGTAACGCGGTCATTTCTGACTGCGCACATATGATTCATTCGCCGCGGCGAACGATTTACTATTTGCCACTCACATTTTGAATACGGACTCGATGGAGTTGTCCAGTTTTTTATCAGGAGCTGTTCATATAATGGACAGAAAGGAGTGACTGGGTGAATGGTGAATTCTAGCCTGAATAATTCATCAGTATTCTGCTGTGAGCCCTAATCTCTGCTCAAATAAGCTGATTAACTCAATTTTACATCTCAGTGAATGAAAATTCACTTCATTGAGGAATTTTCTCTAATCAATTTATTATGAGCGAGTTGAGTGCTCTCGCGACGAATCGCATGAATTAATCAGACTAGATACCCAACAATTACAGGTAAATTGCAATTATAAAAGGTTTTCAATTTTGATCCCTCACTTTTTATGCTTATATTTTCTTTACTGAATGTCAATACTACGAATATAAATTACACATTTAGACCACTTAAGAAATGATGAATAGGATTAAGATTTTTGGAAATCGTTCACAGGGTTCAAAGTTCAAGGTTTAGCGGTTAAAAACTAAGAACATTAAACCATCTTATAGAGTTGTTTTTTTCAGGCTTTACAGGTATTCAACCACTGAACATACTGTCTCCGTTCACGGTTCACAGGTTTCTTCCGGGAGGAGGATCAAAAAATTTGAAAAAGACAAACAACACGCTTATGATTCAGCCCGGCACCGGTCAACGAGTAGACATACCTCAGTGTTCTGAGTTTCGGCTTTTCAACCCGCCGCAGTGGAAACCGTGAGGTCCTGAAATTTGAACCCCGTGAACGGCTACGATTTTTGAATGTGGTTAGACAAACCTAAAGAAAGATAGTAATGCATGGTTTAATACGATGGTTTACACGAAATGATGTTGCAGCAAATTTGCTCATGGGATTTATCTTTCTGTGCGGTGTTATTGCATTAAAAAACAGAATCATTCTCGAAGTCTTTCCACAGATTGATTTAGACGTCGTCCGGATTTCTGTTCCTTATCTCGGTTCAACTCCTGAAGAGTCTGAAGAAGGAGTGGTCATTCGTATAGAAGAAGCAATACAGGATTTGACCGGGATCAAAGAAATCCGATCAAGAGCCTTAGAAGGCGCCGGCATTGTCGATGTCGAGATCAGTAAAGGTTATGATCCACGAGAATTGCTTGATGATATAAAAAATCGGGTTGATGGCATATCGACGTTCCCAGATGAAATCGAAGCGCCAAAATTTAGTATTCTTCAGCTAAAGCGCGAAGTGATCAGTATTGTTATTGCCGGTAATTTATCAGAAAAAGAATTGCGAAAATTAGGAGAACGTGTGCGTGATGAAGTCACCTCACTTCCCGGGATCACTCAGGTTGAATTAACAGAGGTTCGCGACTATGAAATTGGCATCGAAATAGCAGAGAACATCCTGCATGAATACGGATTGACGTTTGACAAAGTTGCTAACATCGTACGCAATTCATCTCTTGATTTACCAGCGGGTTCAATTAAGACGGAAAGTGGAGAGATTTTATTAAGAACTAAGGGACAAGCCTACGTCAAAGAAGATTTCGAAGCGATTCCTATATTGAGTCGGGACGATGGGTCCTTTGTCACCCTTGCGGATATTGCGACTGTAAACGATGACTTTGAAGAAGATCAACTCATTGCTCGTTATAACGGAACACCCTGTGCGTTCATTGATGTTTATCGTGTTGGTGACCAGAATGCCATTGACCTTTCAAATACAGTTAAAGACTACATTCTCTCAGCTCAGAAAAACATGCCTGAAGGCGTTGAGCTGAATTACTGGCGTGACCGATCGAGAATCATAAAGTCCCGTCTCAAAACATTGACGCGCAGCGCACTTCAAGGCAGTCTCTTGGTGTTTCTCGTGCTGGCCATGTTTCTTAGATTTAGGGTTGCGTTATGGGTGTGCGTCGGTATACCTGTTAGTTTTATGGGTGCAATTGCGCTGATGCCCGATCTAGGAGTCACCATAAATGTTGTCAGTTTGTTTGCATTTATCCTCGTGCTCGGAATTGTTGTGGATGATGCCATTGTCACTGGCGAAAATATATTTACTCGATTGAAGACAATCAGCGATCCAACAGAAGCAGCTATCGTCGGGACTCAAGAAGTTTCAATTCCTGTCACATTTGGTGTACTGACAACGGTCGCGGCGTTCCTGCCAATGTTATTTATGGGTGGGATCAGAGGCGAACTTAATGCTCAAATTGCAACAATCGTAATTCCTGTATTACTCCTTTCACTAATTGAATCTAAACTAATCCTACCCGCACATCTTAAGCATATGCACGTTAAAAATGGCGATGACAATACAAAAAATATATTTGAACGGATACAGCGTCGGGTCGCAAACGGACTTAAGTCGGTTATCGATAAGTTTTACCAACCCGTGTTGGCAAAAGCATTAAATCGACGCATCCTGACATTATCAATATTTTTAAGTGTAACTGTGGTCTTTTTCACTATCGTTTATAGTGGCCATATACGTTTATTACCGTTTCCAAGAGTCCCAAGTGAAGTGGCGCGTGCATATCTAAAAATGCCATTGGGTACTTCGTTTAACATCACCAAAGAGCGAATAGATCAAATAACAAAAGCAGCCGAGGAACTACAGCAAGAATACATTGATCCAAAAACGAATAAAAGCGTTATTGAAAACATCTTGTCAACAACAGGATCATCACAGGGCAAAAGTGGTGAACCCAATCAAGGTCGAGTTATGTTCGAGATTTCACCCCCTGAAGAACGCACGATAGATGTAACAAGTTATAAGCTAGTACGCGAGTGGCGGAAACGAATTGGTACCCTTATTGGAGTAAAGGAGCTGAATTTTCGCGCTGAAATTCATCGAGGTGGAGACCCCATTAATGTCCAGCTAACCGGACGAAACTTTGACACCATCAGTATGATCTCAGATAAGATAAAAAATCGCCTCGGTGAATATCCGGGAGTGTTTGATATTACCGATACCTACGATGAAGGTAAAGAAGAGATTAAATTATCAATAAAACCACAGGCACAATTGCTTGGTTTATCAGCCAATGACCTCGGCCGTCAGGTAAGGGATTCTTTTTACGGTAGGGAAATCCAACGAATCCAGCGTGGACGGGATGAAGTTAAAGTGATGGTGCGTTATCCCAGAGATGAGAGACGATCAGTTGAACATTTAAATGCCATGCGAATTCGCACTGAATCCGGAACAGAAGTGCCGTTTTCGGACGTCGCAAAAGTGGATATCGGACGGGGATTTTCTACAATTCGCCGGATTGATCGAAATCGCACCTTAAACGTCACTGCAGATATCAACAAAGAAGCGGTAGACATTCGCACTATCATTTCAGATCTACGTGATTTTCTGAAGAAAACTATTGAGGAAAATCCAGATGTTCGCTTTAGCTTCGAAGGCGAAGCAAAGGAAGAACGTGAATCCTATGATGGATTAATTGCAGGAGCAATATTTGCTTTGTTTGGTATTTATTCACTTCTGGCAATTCCATTCCGATCCTATATCCAACCCTTTATCGTAATGTCTGTTATACCATTTGGACTAGTGGGTGCAATAATCGGGCACATGATTATGGGATTACCGTTAAGTATGTTCAGTATATTTGGGATGCTTGCACTATCCGGTGTCGTTGTGAATGACAGCCTGGTGTTGGTCGATTTTATTAATCGTAAACGTCGAGATGGAATCGATATTCTGGAGGCGGTAAAAACTTCTGGCGCGGCACGGTTTCGGGCTATTTTGTTAACATCTCTGACAACGTTTGCTGGATTAACCCCTCTTTTATTAGAGAAGAGCACCCAGGCGCAATTTCTCATACCTATGGCCGTTTCACTAGGATTCGGGGTATTATTTGCAACATTTGTGACCTTGATACTTGTACCGGTAAATTATATATTGCTGGAAGATTTTGTGGGACTTTTTAGAATTAAGTAACTAGACCCCGTTCGAAAAGGTCATGCAAACCGCGTTGGGAGCGCATGTAGGTCAGGTTTCGACGATAATTTGGACAAAAATGCGCTAAGAATGCGGTTTTCGCAGTAGATTCTTCCAAAGTCCGACAGACTGCTAGATTGATTTAACAAAAAAGTAACTTAACCCGCGTGTCTCACCATCGTCGTAATGAGAGGACTTAAGTTGCGTCATTTCAGTATTTTATCGAGGGATAATCTGTTATCAAGAAGTACACTTAGGAACTGTAAATAAATAACTCATCTAAATCATCATCTCATCTTCACATCATATTGCATTGAAGCGACTATCAAGGCCTCCGATTCTCGGTCTTGGTTAATATAAAACGAAACTTGGTTTCAGGTGTCAGGTTTCAGAAGATTGAAGATCATTAGCACGGGTCTTTGACACCTGAACACTGAAACCTAACACCTAAAAAAATT
>JAJFLO010000599.1 GCA_021772675.1 Verrucomicrobiota bacterium
TGGTTGTAAACCAAACATAACCGCCTGCTCTTTTATTTTCACATCTACTTTTGGGAATGTCCGTAAATAATTTTCTAAATACGGACTTTACAACGATAGTAACTCTAGGGCGTTCTGTCTGTCCGAACTACTGAGCTTTGATACATATTTAATTTGTTATTTATAAAAGGTGTGCTTTTGATTTTACACACTCTGATTGCATATAGCCATGTCGAGTTGAGAGGTGGCTTATCCTGAATAATTCATAAACTTTTTGATATCCAATTTCATTACATCTTTCACCGATCCTCAATCACAAAATACTCAAAATAGATAAACTATTTCCGCCACGGCGGACTGTGAGCCTGTGGTTTTATTCGATTACATAGGCAAAAGCTACTGCAAATTTGAATGTTAAATTGATCAATTTAATTTTACCCAGTTACTGAGACGCTTGAATCAGGCTAATCATTCGCCAATTCACTCCCCAAATATGCACCGGCGAAATTCCAGATCATATCTTTCCAACTCCAAAAGTTATTTTTGATGTATTTGTCTCGAAATTCTTTGCCAGAACCAAGTCCCATCGTTATGAAAACTCCGGTATTTACTGCGTTGCTTTTGTCTCTGCCACTTTCGATATCATTTTTTGTAATTGCCCCACTGATTAGGCTGCTTACGCCAAAATGATATAGTTTATCTTTACCAAACCAGTCATCTACTGAAGAATCCAAAGTTGTACATCCTGGAATTGTTAAAAGAGTGGCTAATAAAAACGTGGTTATGAATCCGGACCGATGCATTTTATTGATGAAGAATTATATACGTTGTTGAGTTTATCAATAAGATTGATATGATTGAATTTTGTTATTTGCATGGCGGTTTTTCAAAATGAATCTTTTAACAATTCACTCATGGCGGCAATGTCTCCCCAATCGGGTAGCGGACCACGATGCCATTCTTTAATTCCGCCAGAATCCCATGCGATAACCCGAGCACCAAATTTTAAGGCCTCAATACCAACAATACCAAATGGTTCCTGCCATCGAAACGGCATGATTACCGCACCAGCACTAACATAATAATTAGCTAATTCGCATCGAAACAACCACCCTGTATCCTTAAAGCCTCGCGATTTAATCTCGGATCGTTCTGGACCTGTACCAATAAATACAAGGGGTAAATCAACTTTTGAATTTTTCTAGATTTTGATAACATCATAAACACCCTTTGCCTTAACCATCCGTCCAACATACAATCTTGACGCGCGATTAGGCACAGTTGCATCATCAAGACCGTGAACAAAGGGTGGTATGATATGAATTTGTTGATCAACGAATCCCCAATTGCACCAACTCTTTTTTTACGTAATGTGATAGAACAATGAGTGTCATTTTTTTTACTGCATTCAACCGGCTTTCTGTCAGTTTATATATGCGATCAAAATAGTCATCGCCTTCGAAACACGGTGCACAGGTATTTTTGCCCATCATGGATCTACAGACTCAACCATCTAAAGTCAATTTACCTTTCCCAGGACAGAACGTCCGATGATCCTGAATGGTTAAGATCGCATTATTTGCCGGCCCCCATTCAAGAACATGTGGATTCATGACATTATGAATATGAATAATGTCAGGCTGGAAAAACCGACGAATTTTGTCCAGATCAACTTCTCGTCGTCTCCTTTCACGAAGCTCTGGAATTTCAATAACATTGCATGGAGGGGATACGGTTCCATCTTTATAGCCGATCGCAAGAATAATCCATGATCTTCCGCTAAATGAGTAAGAATACCATGTAAATGGATGTCTGCTCCACCACGACTGCTTAATCGATCATTAATATGTAGAATCCGCATTAAATTCTTATAAGAACTAAACCGCCAATGTTATTTAGGCAAACAGTCGTGAGATCTATTCTATCTGTTCACTTTATTTTGGCTGGAATTAAGACCCCAGTCATAATCTAACCATTGGATGGCAGGCACTTGGTTGGATTTTAAATGTTTATTTAATTCAGATGAATATTCTGCAGCATAATTGATGACTGAGCCCTTGAGCTGATCAAAATCGCTACCATACCAGCTATAGAGTTTTGTAAGTCCGACACTGTTTTTTTCAGTATCTAATGCAAACCAAGTCTTATGTTCATGCACGAATTGAGTCTGGTAATTAAGCTGTTCATCTAAACGCGTTGCATCATAGGCTTCATTTCGGAGAGGCGGGCAACCGACTGCAGCACACACCAAAGCAAAATGGATTCGCGGCTCCATAAACTTTGGGCGGATTTCCTGATGCTCAATCTGATTTAAGCTCCACACATTACCTCCAATAGTCCACCGCACGTCGTCCCAACTTTTCGCTTTAGGAATATCCTTTATCGAATCAATTGGATAATAGTCCAAAATTAGTTTAAGGGTAAAGGCATTGTAAGCATTTAGCAACAATGCAAATTTTTGGTCACGTCCTAATTTGTAGAAGGGAGCGGATGCAACATTTGCAATATATATATCCAATTTACCAAGGTCACCCTTTAGAGCGGTATAGTCAACCCAACCTTGCCTGTCAACATGAGTTCGTAACAATTCATTAAATATTGTATGATCAAACACAATGTCATTTGGCAAACCACTATACACTTCTTGAAGTTCAACTGTTGGAGGCCCAAATAATTTATTGATTAAGCGTGTTAATTTATTACGGCCGGAAATTAATATGCAACTGCTTAGAATTATCATAGATAAGAAAATTAATACTAGACGTTTTTTGGATTTATTTTCTGGTGCTTTTGATGTACGACTACACTCCTCCAAACTACCAGAAAATTCCTTTGATTCATTGTTTTCCATTTTTTTCACCTTGATTAGGAATGAAGGAACGTTTTCTACTTAAGTAGTAGTTATCTATAAAACTTCGCCCTTTTATGAAATATACACGCTAGCTTGATTAATTCACTCGGTTTCCACTGCGTGCGCATATCTCATTTCATATAAGCGAGCTATGAAGAACCTAAAGACTTGAAATAGTTCACGATTCCTGCACCTTCGGAACCTACATAACTCATTGATCTAAAGTAAGCTAAGCACTCTCGTAACGAAACCGGATGAATTAATCAGGCTAATACCATTTTAGGTAACTGTCCCCAAAAAAGGTGAATATATTCGTGCTCAAATTTGGTTTAGAGTTTTTCGATCCGATTGAGTGAATCCGCGGGTATACAATCCGTCTCCTGACGGAAATAGCGAGCTATTTCGAGTAATTTGTGATTGGGGATCGAATAACGATCAACCGAGGGTGAGATGTATAATTTATTTTAGGACGATTCTGCATACACCTTGAATCCCTGACGGTAGGTTCAAAACGAAATAACTATTAGTACCTTATCAATAATATTCGTGTATTTTTTGGCAAGAGTTTAATAATTCAGAGCTGGAATCAATATGGTTTCTTTAAGTTTTTGAGCGGTTATAACCAGTTCTTTTCCCAACTTTGTCAAGTAGT
>JAJFLO010000600.1 GCA_021772675.1 Verrucomicrobiota bacterium
GCCTTCTTCACGCATTCCGAACACGACGAGACCGCCCGCCGCCGCTATTTTGAGATTGACGGCGATGTCGATCACAGCGTGTGCATGTCAAAAAGATACGCCGACGAGCTTGCCGAGGCGGGCGTGTCGAACGTTACGACGATTACGCCTGGCGTCGATCTTGACGCGTTCAAGCCGAAGGTCCGCATCGGGGTTGTCGGGCGCACCTATCACACCGGCCGCAAGGGCGAAGCGCTGGTCGCCGAGATGATGGATATTCCGGGCATTGAATGGCGCTTTACCGGTTCCGGCTGGCCGGGTCCCTCGACCCACGTGCCGGATGGCGGGATGGCTGACTTTTATAACGGCCTCGACTATGTGCTGGCGCCTTCGCATTACGAGGGTGGGCCGATGTGCGTGCTTGAAGGACTTGCCTGCGGCGTGCCGGTGATTTCCTCCGATGTCGGCTGGGTGAAAGAATACCCCCACATCCCCTTTGAGAACGCAAACACAGCAAGGAAAGTCAGGAACGCGCCGCTGAGATTACGAAAGGATTGGACGCCGAAAAATTCGATCCCGATCTCTACAAAAAGCAAAAGCGCTGGAAGCGCAAACGCGAAGAGTTTCGCGAAGCCGGAAAGGACATAGAAGGCGAACGCGAGCGTCAGCGATCAAGAAAACGTAAAGGTCGCAAAGGCCCTATACGGCCGAATAAACCTTGAGTTACAGTAACACATTTGACATTTAGAAGAATCCCATTCGAATCACGAGTAAAGTAAACCAATTCCAAAATTCTGCTTGGGTTAGCTTTCTTACCAACACATAGCATTCGCGCAATAGTTAAATGCTACTCAAAGTCTGTCGACTTAAAGTGTTCGTTTTTTTAACTTATTTAAATGACAGATTCGCGAAATATCCTTGCACGGAATATGCGTCAATTAAGAGGCGAATTAGAAATTTCGCAAGAAGAGTTGGCTGCAACTTGCGGTTTACACCGTACATACATTGGCTCGGTTGAACGCTGTGAACGCAATATCAGTATCGATAATATTGAAAAAATTGCCGAAGCGCTTGGCGTATCTGTAGTCCAACTACTAAGCGCGGAGCTTTTTGATGACAATTGAATTTGATCAGAAAAATATAGAGACGAAATTTTTAGAATCTGTAAAACATCATATTGAAGGATGGCGGATCAAAGTCGAAACAGACTTCAGTAAAGGAAATTTTGATAAAGAACTAGCTGCCTTAAAAAGCGATCCAGTCTACTCCAAATTCGCATTCGATGTACCCGAATATGTTATGGTTCGCTTAATTGGTAGAATGAGCATTAGTATAGGACGACGCCTGGGAGAAATTTACGACAAACTACCGCGATACGTGGCATCAGCTAGGTTTAACATTGATCCTGAAGCAGTTGCTGAAAAGTTCAATGGCCTCGAATTGGACATTGGTCTTAGATTTGATCTGCTGTCTCAACAAGACCGAGATGAATTAGCAAACATCTTGACTCCGCATTTGGACAGTATCGAAGGATTTAGCGGTTTAGGCATAGAGATCAGGTATAATTTCAATCCAAATGATAGCGCAAGATTAAGAAAAGATGTGCAGATGTGTGAGTATCTAGTAGATGAAGGTCTAATTCCTGTCTACTTAATTTATAGCGCAATAAGCCCGCGAGACGATGCAATCAGTCGCTTAACTCGCGCCGGGTGGAGGTTTATGCAGGGAACGGATGCCAGTGATTTTACTACTACCCTGTTTGGAATTGATTTTTTGTCCCTTTTAGATCGAGATGACATCAAAAAGGAAATTCATCGTGAAATTCAAGAGATGTTACAATCAATTTTTGACTCGGAGGCGTTCGGTAGCATCAGTAAAATCTAGTCTTTTTGAGCAAAAACTATAGACTCATAGAGTTCTTTTCCACTATGACGTTTTCGGAAACGCTGGACTTCAGTCGTGTTATAGCCACATTCTAATTTTTCGAATATTTGTCCGAGAAGTACATCCGTCTCAATGTAAACCCCTTTTATCCAAGAGTTACCGACCACGTAAGCCAACTTAGCATCTTCTGAAAGGTGATTGGATAAATTATCTAGGTGAACAGACAATCGGTTAAAATAGTGGACAACATAATTTGCCATCAAATTATCGTGCTCACGAATTTTTTCTGCAATTGGGAATACAACCTCTTCGATGGCATTGTTGGCTGGCTCATATAAACCCTTCTGCAATTCTGAAGTTGCTGTTCCCCAAGTACCTCCAATCGTCGCGCGGTCAATATCTGACGCTTGTTTTGCTTGGTCAATGAAATCGAGCATATAAAGATGCGGACGAGTATTCCAAACATAGCTATATCTGTTCGGATACGGAGGAGAGGTAATAACAAAATCAACTTTGCGATCGGGAGAAAATTCATTGAGGCTAACTGAGTCTATGTTAAAGACCTTTGATGATCCCATATGATGAAGTTTGTGAATTTCACCTAAATCAGCGATCATGGTGCGACAATGATTTTCAAAAATTTCCTTGACGTCAATATCATCATTTGATCGGTCAATGAAATGTAGCTGCAACCGCCCCAATGTTACATTGGTAAGGTCTGGAACGAGGACTCCCGCAAGAGCCAATCGAAAAAAATCTCTTTCTGTAGTGTCGGATATTTCGCTCAATAAAGATTTTATAAGCAACATACGGCAGAGAACATCTGGACGCCACCATCTAAACGGATTGTGGATCGGAGGTATTTCGAACCCATTACTTTCGATATCATTGAGGTTCAGTGAACTGCATCGATCATCATACGACTGCAAGAGCCTATTGAGCTGATTCGTGAGACTTACCGGGTCTAAATCCCAGTTTAGACTTACTTGATTCACAAAATGTAGGAGCGGATTGATTTCCAGTCCTATCGAATCAAATCCTTCTAATGAACATTCAATCGCTGTTGTTCCAGCGCCGGAAAATGGATCTAAGACATAATCTGATTTTTGTGCGTTAAATTTCTCAAGAATGAAACGAACTAAATCCGGGCCGTAGCTAGGAGTTAGACGAAACCAACGATGAACGTGCGTAGATAGACCAGCTAAGAACGTAGATGAAGATACATGGATAGGATCGAAGTGGACATTGAACGCTTCGTGTTCTTCACTGTCTTTTGCCTGATCTTCTAGGGATAAATTAAACTGCACAATTAGCCTTTCTATTGTTGATGACTTTGAGTAGCATGCGTTGTCCGTCGGGTCAAGCTACATAAATCAGTTTTCCACGAAATTTTTACCCATTTCCTTTTGAAACAATTCTTTTTCCCGTCCGACGCATCGTCAAGAATACCTTTCTCGCTCCATCATTTTTCCGTGTAAAGACTAACCGAATCGACTGATTCGATTCTAAGCAAATTATTTTAGCGCATTTACGTCTGATTTCCTGCTGAAGTTGGCAGAAGTTGAAACTGATGAAACGGGTGAATTCCTTCGAGCTTTCATTAATTTTTCTGGCTGGATGCATTGCAGATTGTGGAGATATGCCGATTCTGATGCAGCTTTGTAATGAAAACTGACGGCAACAAAAGTGCCGCCGTCAGACATATATTATTGAAGCTGATGGCGCATTGATCGCATGCGTTCGATATTTTCGAGCGAAGCTAATGCGTTACGTCGCTCAGGCGTTTTCGGCATCGTTTGAGCCAATGCCTTCGAAACCTCGTTGAAAAGAGTTTGCAGTTCTGCATCAGAGATGTCGTGCAGTTCGTGAGAAGTGATCAATCGCATTTGGTCCTCCGTTATTTACAAACCCGGACCATCCGGGCCTTTCTGGCCCGCACACACACAATCACCCTGCAAAGGACCCGTGTGGTCGGTTGGAAATACAAAGCGGAGGCCGCATCTCGATTTCACTCTCAGGATGCGATGACCGATATGAAGAGTTGCGAATACGCAGGAGGGATCGATAGGCGGCTTGAAATTTGCCAATTCCGACGAAATCAAGATATACACAAGCATACCGTTGGTTTGCATGCAAAAATATTGTTTAAAATCAATATATTAGATAAGCTAAGAGAAACGAATCGCTTGATTCGGAATCAGCCAAAATTTTGCGCAAAAAGTTACACATAAATTATGGAAATATAAATTATACAAATGAAATCAGATAGTTAGAAATTGGTTAATCAGGCTCATAACCTGAAGGTCAGAGGTTCAAATCCTCTCCCCGCACCCAAACCACCGGAACACAGTAGCAAGACCATCCCGCCGCCATGCGCCGCCTTGGCCATGGCGTTTTCAGTAT